>CAZJNL010000439.1:0-5058 GCA_964546515.1 uncultured Oscillatoria sp. | reverse complement strand
ATCCCGATTTTGTAAGTCTATTCATTTTCTGTAGCACAGGCGTCTCGCCTGTGCCCAAAAAATAGATATGGGACAGGCGAGACGCCTGTCCTACAAGAGATGGGCATTCCAAAAATGGAATGCTCCCGCTGTCTCAGCATATTAAGCAACTGGGTATCAGATCGAACACCGGCTCGGTGTTGCTTCAGACGCCCAGCAGATAGGAAGATGAAAGGAAGAAATTTCAACGTAGCGGGCGCATGAAAACCGGCAAACTGATTGTATTGACTGGGCCAAGTGGCGTGGGGAAGGGAACCTTGTTGCGAGCGCTGCGGCGGCGTCATCCTGAACTGTATCTCTCCGTATCCGTGACGACGCGCTCCCCCCGTGCGGGCGAGATTAACGGCAAGCACTATTATTTTATTGACCGGCACCAGTTTGAGCAAATGGTCGCCGCCGGCGATCTGCTGGAGTGGGCGGAGTTTGCCGGCAATTACTACGGAACGCTGCGCCGTCAGGTGGAAACTCACCTGCAGGAAGGGGAGTGGGTGGTGCTAGAAATTGAACTGGAAGGGGCGCGACAAATTCGCCGGTCGTTTCCAGAAGCGCTGCAAATCTTTCTTCTCCCGCCAACAATGGATGCGTTAGAAACCCGCATTCGCCAGCGGGGTAAGGATTCGGAAGAAGCAATGGCGCTCAGACTGCAACGCGCCCAAGAAGAAATTGCCGCCGCCGGTGAGTTTGACATCCAGATTGTTAATGACAATTTGGAAAAGGCTTTAGAGGAGATTGAAGGGGCGGTATTTGTGCCGGTGAGTTGCTGAATATTGCAGTCAGTAGGGTGCGTTTCCAACAGCGGAACGCACCCAAAGAACTCTCTCCTGTGCCGGTGTTGCCGGTCAGTAGGGTGCTGCGCTCGTGCGGAACGCACCCCAACAGCTCGAGCGTCAATCCCTTCCCTTCCTCCACGACTGGAGACACCGGCTCACCAATTAGCGAATCTCCAGATGATGCCGAAACCTCAATAGTGCTGTCACCGGCTTTATGTATGTCCCATGCTTTCTCGGCTGCCAATGGCATTTCAGGCATAACCCAGCTGTCTCCCGGTGCCGGTTTAGCCTCTGAAATGTTAATTGCCTCTTGACAATAACCACCGGCTGTGATACCTTTATTTGCTGAAGCGCGAGTGATTCCGTCAGAAGCTGCGACATTCGCATTCAAATTGTCCAGACAAGCGTTAGCAGATGCTTCCCAAGGGTGGCTGGGACGTGATACGAAAGCGTCAAGCATGGCGCTTTCAGTTGCTTTCTATGATTAGACTTGCGAAATGCACCCAATCCTCCCTGCGGTAGGTGCTATTACCGAAGTTTAAAATTGACAATATTATATTTTTTATTATCCAAAAACTAAAGAGGACTTCTACGTCTTTACAGAATCTTTAAAATAGTGCCGGCTACAGGAAAGATAATCTCAATAAAAGAGGGCGATCGCACCTCAGCCCCTAAGATTAATTAGGGTTAATTACTCATCATTTGGGGGTGTGCGGGTAGGGGGGCAATTGTGCCCGCCCTGAGCAAAGAAGAGTCATGAAACCAGCAATTCACTTTTCCCTCTAAAGACAGATGTCACCGGCGCACAAAGCTTATATTATATTAAACCCGCCCCGGCCACCCAGAAATCGCAGAGACGGGCTTTGTAAAAACAAATTTTCCGGGGCAAAAAAGCTCAAATTCTCAATCCGCCCGAGAGCATCCCGTTTTGGCCGTGCAGATAAAAGGGCAGCCACGCAGCGCTGCTGCTACAGCCCCCGATACCGAGGAGGAAGAGGGGGAAATTATTTATTTTTCCCCCCTCTCCCGCTCTTGTAGAGACGCGATTTATCGCGTCTGGGGAACGGAGGTGAGGGTGAGAATTTTTGCACAAATGAAATGCTCCCCCTCGCCCCCACCGGCACTTAGCCGACTAGATTGCCGAAAGTTTGAAACACTCCCGACTGGAAAATCACATAGAGGATATAAGCGAAAGCCGCACCGCCAATTCCACCGACGAGAAAACCGCCGGAAAATTCGCTCCAGCCTTCATCTGTGCCCAAGGCTTCCGGGGGATTGGGCGTCGTAATCGTCGCCACCGGCTTTTGCACGCCCACACTCCCGTACAGCGACAGGCAAAGGGTCAAAATCACCACTAAGATGACTGCTTCAACCAGCCCAACCACATCCGCAAACGGAGAGTTGCGGAATTGACTCGTCCAGGCGAACGGGCCAAATAGCAAATAGCCGTGCGCCATCCCGACTTCTAAACCGCGACGAATGGGAGACAGCCCTTTCCGGTAAGCCGGCAGATTGTTAATCAATGTCTTGGTGAAATCAGAAGCGCTGACCGGCGTGGCCAAATTGCCAATTTGCGGGTCGCCGGCTGCGGAGACAACTTCTCGATTCTTGGGTTCGGTTGTTGGTGGCATGCTTTGTTCGTATTTATATAAGGTCGTTGCAATATTTTAAGCTAAAAACCTGTTCTCTTGGCAGAATATCTCAGAAATTTATAAAAATTAATTTTTCCCCGGCCCCCCGGCTTCTCTAATTATGAAACCCGCGATACGTGCTACCCTGCGGTCACGATGGGGGCACTGGCACCCCCGCACGCGACTGCGCCTCACGACCGCGAGTTTCCTAATTCGTCATTGGTCATTAGTCAGTGGTTAAAGACCGCCAACACCTGACCAATGACTCGGTACAGATGACAAACGATATTAAACCTTTAAGGCATGGGGTGGAAAAGAAGGTCGGGGTAAAAGCGGTTAATTTCAATCAAAAGCCCAGCTGTGAAGCTCAGCCAAACTGCAGCCAGAACCGGCGCAGAGGAAAGAAACCGGAGGAAGTCTTTCATGGGGGATTCTCCTAAAAACGGTAAGCAACTCAAAATGGACTAGCGTGGGGAAACCGGGATTTCATCGTCTTTGGCATACAGTTCGCCGCTGAGGGCTTCTTTGACTGCAGCTAGTGGCCAAGCAAAGCCGGTGAGCATGAACCGAACTGCCTTTGGCACATCGATGATGATTTCTTTCTCTTCGGGGTTATCGCCCTTGCGGACATCTATCAGATAGGCCCGACCGACCCAACCAATCCAGCCAGCAATGTACAGAAACAGAATGCCTGGAATGATAAAGTCTCCAGCGTGACTGAAGCGGCCATCCACAATCAAGTGGGGCAGACCCTCAGGACCGCACAGAGCTTGCGAGTAACGCTCAAATCGCTTTTTCCCTGACTCGGGGTCAGCGGTAGTATTGCGAGCGGATTCAGCCCGTTCCTGAAAAGCGGGCGATTCGCTGCAGGGCACTAGCCCCGCCACATCTGCCGAGGCGGCTGGGACAACACAGAGCCAAACACTAATGGCCAGAATCAGAGCCAACAATCGTCGCATCCAATTGTTTCCTTTTGTTACAAAATGTAAATTTTTGTGGACAAACCGCTGAGGCTACTTGTGCAGGCCGGTTGGCGCTGACATAAAAGTAATGATACTACCCTGAGGTTTCTCAGGAAAGTTTAAGCTACTACAAGTACCCATTTCAAAACATTACCAGCCAATGGCAACGGTTTTAGCAATTGAAACAAGTTGTGACGAAACTGCCGCCGCAATTGTTAAGAATCGTGAAGCTCTCTCCAGCGTCATTGCTTCACAAATTGCAACACACCGGCAATATGGCGGCGTTGTGCCGGAGGTGGCGTCGCGCCAGCACGTGGAAACCATAAATGACGCCATTGCGCAAGCCCTGCAAGAGTCCAACCTCACCTGGGCCGACATTGATGGCGTCGCCGCCACCTGCGCCCCCGGGCTGGTGGGTGCCCTGTTAGTGGGGCTAACAGCCGCCAAAACCCTGGCCACTGTCCGCAACAAACCCTTTTTGGGCGTCCATCACCTAGAAGGTCACATTTACGCCACCTACCTCAGCGAGCCTTCTTTACAGCCGCCCTTTCTCTGCCTGCTCGTTTCTGGCGGCCACACCAGCTTGATTTATGTCAAAGATTGCGGTATATACGAAACCCTCGGGCAAACCCGCGATGACGCCGCCGGCGAAGCCTTCGATAAAGTCGCCCGGTTGCTGCAGCTGGGCTATCCGGGGGGGCCGGCCATTGACCGGCTGGCCCAAAGCGGCAATCCCCAAGCCTTTCCCCTACCCGAAGGCAACATTTCCCTCCCCACCGGCGGCTATCACCCCTACGACTCCAGTTTTAGCGGCTTAAAAACAGCAGTGCTCAGACTGGTGCAAAAGCTGCAACAACAGAGGGACAATCTGCCGGTGAGCGACATCGCAGCCAGCTTTCAGGAAACCGTGGCCCGCTCGCTAACCCGACGCGCCATTGCCTGCGCCCTAAACTTGGGTCTGGACACCATTGCCGTCGGCGGTGGAGTCGCCGCCAACAGCGGACTGCGAAAGCACCTGCAAGCCGCCGCCGCCGAGCACAATCTGCGGGTGCTGTTTCCACCCCTAAAATTCTGCACCGACAACGCCGCCATGATCGCCTGCGCCGCCGCCGATCACCTGAATCGGGGTCACACTTCCCCCCTCACCCTGGGCGGACAATCTCGGCTGGCGATCACCGATGTCATGCAGCTTTACAGGTGACGCGAAATCAGGGTGCGGATTTGAGCGGCGACGGCATCCGGCTGCTCAACCATCGCCTTCCGCAGTCGGGAATTTCAATCACGTTGGTCTCAACCGGCCAACACAAGGACTAGCTTTCAGCCCCTAAAAACGCCGGCCTAGCAATCTCTGGCGCACGCTTTCAGCAATTTTGTGGCCCAGGTAATCGGGAATCAAGCTCTCGTTCGGGCCCAAGAGGTAGAGAATCAAGCGGGTGCGCCCGCGCCAGACTAGCAAGTTAGCGTTCACCACCAGCAAGTCTTCTTGCCAGATAGCGTACATCACCTTGTAGAACAGACCGGGCTGGTTATCGGCTTCAATCAGCAGCGCCGGCAAGTGGAAGACGGGATCGACGTAGAATTCAGTTTCAACGTCCTCGAGGCCGGCGTCGAGGTTGAATTCCACAGCCAGCATTTCTTCGACTTCAAAGTGGCCCG
>CAZJNL010000438.1:2689-5059 GCA_964546515.1 uncultured Oscillatoria sp. | reverse complement strand
TAAAAAATACGACGTGCCACTGAGAGGGGAGATAAACAGGCGCTTGAGGGTTTGCTGCTCTCGTTCCGCCACTACGGTTGCCACGCTGCCACCCAGGCAGCTAAAAAACAGCGCAGCACCGACTAAAGTGGAAGGGGCGGCGCTTTCAAAAGCCTTGTCCATTGACAGCTTGGCGCGTTCTGCCAAAATAAACCCGTTGAGCAACAGGACAGAAATTGGAAAAATACACCAAAAAATCAGGCTGCGCCGCCGCCGCAACAGTTCAATCAGGATGCGCTGCGCTACTGCTATTGTTTCACGCCAGTATTTCATCGTGTGAGGAGTTAGCTGATTAGTTCATGAGTCAATTATCACGGTACGCGCTTTCGCAACCAATCTCCCGACGCACTCTATTTAAAATGTTTGGTGTCGGTGCTGCCGGCGGGTTGCTGGGATACTCCCGGTTCATTAAACCCCAACCAGCGGTTTTTCAGCAAGACACCCTCGATTTGCCCCGCTTTGCAAACCGCCCAATCAGCGTTGCCGTTGTTGGGGGTGGGCTAGCTGGGCTGGCTTGCGCTTATGAACTCAGCCAGCGGGGTTTCACCGTGACGCTGCTGGAAAGGGCACCCCAGCTGGGGGGCAAAATCGCCAGCTGGCCAATCGAGGTGGCCGGTGAGCGGTTTATGATGGAGCATGGCTTCCACGGCTTTTTCCCCCAATATTACAACCTCAAGAGCCTTGTGGCGGAACTGGGCATCGCGGAAAATTTTGTGGATCTGAAGTTCTACTCGGTTGTCTTCCGGGAGAACAAGTACCAGCCAGAGGTGTTTCGCCCCAGCAGTTCGGCGTTTCCCTGGAATATAGTTGACTTGGCTGTGGCATCCCCCAACCGGCTGCGCTGGGGAATTAACCTCACCAAACCGGCACACTGGCAAGTCTTCCGGGCGATTACCGGCTTTCACCCCCAGAAGAGTTTCCAGCGCCTCGACAATATCTCGGTTGCCGAATGGGTTGAGCGGGATTTCCCCCAAGGGCTGTATGACTTGTATTTTCTGCCCTTTGCTAAGTCTAGCCTGAATGCGCCAGACCGGATGAGTGCGGGGGAGTTGATGCAGTTTTTCCACTTCTATTTTTTTGGCAATCCGGAGGGGCTGGCTTTTAACGGCACGCGCCAGGATATGGGCACTTCTCTGGTGCAGCCGGTTGCTAGGGCAATGGAGCGTGCCGGTGGCAAGATTGTTACCGGCGCAACCGTGAGCAACATTGACTGGCGCGACGGGCGGATTGACTCCCTCAGCTACTATACCGGCAGTGCCGGCAGTTCTGTTCCCTTTTGGGTGAAGCGCAACCCCACCCTGGAAGCACAGACGCCACCTGTCGCGTCTTTACAATATTACGGTGCCGGCGATCAAGTGTTCGCTGTTGCAGATGGGGGGAAGGAAGCCATTTCCCTCACCTGCACCCACCAGGGCTGTACTGTCGGGGTGCAAGCGGATGGCCAATTTCACTGTCCCTGCCACGGTGCGGTTTTCGACGCTTCCGGTAAAGTATTAAAAGGGCCAGCAGAGCGGGATTTACCGCGCTTTAAAGTGATTCAGCAGCAGTCAGACGAGTTGCAGCTCATCCGGGCGAGCAACCCCACCCCAGCCATCCCTGCTAGCGGGGAAGGAGAAACAGGGGAGACAATTAGGGCGGATTACTACGTTTTTGCCACCGACGTGCCCGGTGTGCGACAGCTGTTTAAAAGGATGACGGGGGATGTAGCCGGTGTTAGCACTCAGGTGGAAAAGTTAGCGATTGCAGATCCATTTGCCGTTGCTCGCTTCTGGTTTGACCGCGATTTTGAGTGGGAGCAAAGCTGGTTTACTTCCCTATCGGGCTACCGCCTGACAGACAGCATCACGCTTTACCACCGGATTCAGGAGCAATTTATCGAGTGGCACAAGAAAACCGGCGGCAGTGTGGTGGAGGTGCACGCTTACTGCTATACAGAGAAGGACTTTCCCACGCAAGAAGCGTTACTGGCGACTTTTGAGGAGGAATTGTACGAGATTGTGCCGGCGCTGAAAGAAGCGAATATGCTGCACCGGGAACTGGTGAACCAAAAGAATTTTTCTGGGTATCCACCCGGAAGCTATGCAGATCGACCGGCAACCAGCACCGGCGTTCCCAATCTCATGTTTGCCGGTGACTGGGTGAAGATGCCGTTTCCCTGCGGTTTGATGGAAAGGGCTGTGAGCAGCGGGTTGCTGGCGGCGAATGAGATTCTCCACCGCGAGGGGTTGCAGAGGCGAACGCTGCTGTCTGTGAATCCAGAGGGTGTGTTGCAGATTTGATCGGAAACCGCAGATGTAACCGCAGAGTAGGGGCGAACGGTTGTGCGCCCCT
>CAZJNL010000438.1:0-2589 GCA_964546515.1 uncultured Oscillatoria sp. | reverse complement strand
ACATTAAGGTTGTGCGCCCCTACATTAAGGTTGTGCGCCCCTACATTAAGGTTGTGCGCCCCTACATTAAGGTTGTTGCCGCCTGCATTAAGGTTGTTCGCTCCTGCACCCCGCAGAAGTACAAGGATGTACGCAGATAAAATCAGCGTTTATCCTTGTACTTCTGCGGTTAAAATTTGACTGTCGTAATGGTTGCTAGAGCTACATGTTTTCTTCTGACGCACTCACCCAGCACCGCGATATCCGTCAGCTGGGTATTAATCCGAATCACTGGTATGCTGTTGCTCGCAGCGCTGAGGTGAAAGCCCAGCCGGTGGGCGTCGTGCTGTGGAATCAGCCGATTGTTCTGTTTCGAGACAGCACTGGAACTACCCACGCTTTAGAAGATCGCTGCCCTCACCGGCAGGTTAAACTTAGTCACGGTTGCGTGAAGGGGGATGAATTGGAATGCGCTTACCACGGATGGAAATTTAAGTCAAGTGGCGAGTGCGCGGAAGTTCCTTATCTGGAAGGGAACCAGAAATTGCCGAGCTGCAAGATTCGCGCCGTACCGGTGCGGGAGCGAGACGGTTTTATCTGGCTGTTTCCTGGGGATGCCGGTGTGGGGACGCGAAATTTCGCGTCTCTACAGCCCTTAGGCGTACCGGAGTGGGATCACCTCAATTATATCGCCACGGTTTCAACGATTAGCTGCAAAGCTCACTATTCGTATTTGGTTGAGAACCTGATGGATATGTATCACGGGCATTTGCATCAGGATTGGCAAGCTTGGGCGGAGCCGGTGCTGCAAGATATCCGGGAAGACGACAGTCGGGTGGACGCGCACTATCAGGCTCAAAGCTATTACAGGATTGACAAGATTTGGTCAATAACGCAGCTGTTCTTTCCGGCGTTGCGCCGGCTGCACCCGGAACCCTTGGATGTCAGCTACATTTACCCGCACTGGATGTCAACATTGGGGAAGGATTTCAAGATTTACTGCCTGATTTGTCCGGTGAGCGAGAGGGAGACTCGTGCGTATCTCATCCATTTTACCTCACTGAATGCGTTTTGGCGATTGCACAAGCTGCCGGTGGGGTTTCGCCGGTTTGTAAAAGATAGCTTGTTTGGTTCGGCGCAGAAGTTGCTGGACGGATTGGTGCGCCAGGATGTGGTGATGATTGAGGAGGAGCAGCAGGCGTATTTGGAGAATCCTGAGCGGCGGAATTATGAGTTGAATCGGGCGCTGGTGAGCGTGCAGCGGTTGATGAGGAGTCAGGCTGAGCGGGGGTGATGTCAAATTTGCCGGCAGGTTGAAACCTGGGGCTATACTGAGCAAGCCTTCGCCGGCTAATTGAACTGCTTGGCGGCGCACGAACCGCGAGGGAAGAGGGGGGGAGGGATAGCATTCTTTTGGGGTGCCGGCTGTTACCCGCCCCATTCTTCACCGGCACTCATCCGCCGCCGGTATCCCCCACCGGCTGCCGGCATTTCCCCCATTTGTGCGAGAATTAAAACTAAGGGTTCGGAATTGCGAGCAATTGATTGGGACACAGGGCAGAAGTTGCAGGAGGCAAGTACACCATTTAGCAAGTGCTAGCGGCTCGTAACAATTTGCAATCTCAGGGCAGAGACTAGGCATATAATTTTCTGGTGTATAGAAGGAGAACCAGACATAACTGTCATTTTAAAATAGTAGAGAGGTAGAGCAATGAATATTGCAAAGCGATAGTTTGACGGCATCATTTAACGACATGAAGATGGGTATTATGTCGGGGCAGTTCCTCAGCTAAAAGGCAGTTCCAGCCTGGGAGAAACCATAGATGAGTTGCTGGCAAATCAAGGAAGTTATTGAACTCTGTTTGTCAGAAGAGGGAGATGATAGTTGGCCAGAGTTTGTAGGCATTCAAAAGGTGGTGGTATAATGCCCAAACTTCCGGCTTTGACAGGCGATGCAGCTATCACCGCCCTTGGGAAAATAGGCTTTCAGGTGACTCGACAAAAGGGCAATCATGTGCGGATGCAACATGAGGATGGACGGGTAGTAACGATACCTGTCCATTCTGGGAAAAATATAGTGCGTTCCGCTTTGCGGAACGCACCCTACTGTGAGTAAAATATAGGCAATTTGCCGACGGCGAGCTTCGCGTTCGCCGGCACCACCGGCATCACTTTGCCGAGCGCTTATTCACTTCCTTCTGAATCGCCGTTAAGTTCCCCTCAATCGCACCTTTAAATATCCCATAGAAAATATCCTCAGGAGTTCCGCCCTTCGGTTTAGCCCGCACCTCTTGCGTAATCAGCACCTGCGTCGGCTCTTTCCCAGGAATCTCAGAAACCGGCTCAATTAGCCAGGAACCTTGCAACTCTTTTAAATCCCCATCCACCAAGCGAAAATCAATCCGCTGTTTCTCCGTCTCGGTATTCTCTGTACGCACCCGCGAAGTCACACTCACCAGAAACACCTGTCGCTCGCTAACCTGCTCCACAATCTTGCGATTGCCAGTAGCTTCCATAATTTTACTGGAAACAACATTCGGCAGAAACTTAGGAAAATTATCGTAATCCGTCAGCACCGACCAAACCAAATCTGGCGAAGCCGTCACCAAC
>CAZJNL010000437.1:0-5073 GCA_964546515.1 uncultured Oscillatoria sp. | reverse complement strand
CCTTTTCAAGAATTGATGAATTGTCGGTTTGCGCATGTCAGCATCGACGAGCAGCACCCGATGGCCTAATTCCCCTAGCACCCGTCCTATGTTGTAGACCAGCGTGCTCTTCCCTTCCGAGGGAGTCGATGAGGTAAACGCCAGAGTCTTTACCTGGCCATTGGCACCCAGATAACGCAGATTCAGTGCCAGCGAGCGGATAGCTTCCGTAAATCGGGAATCGTGATACCCCTGCAACCGGCCATTCTCCCGATAGTTAGTCACCAAGACTGGCAGCTCAACCTGGGGAACCGTGCCCAGAGAGGCCAGTCCAGTCAGTTCCTTCGCTTCTTCGACCCGCTTCACCCGCTGGTCCGTGCGTTCCAGCAAAACCGCTGCCCCCACACCCAGCAAGCCACCGGCAATCAAACCCAGTAACAAATTCCTCTGCAGATTTGGCGAGACTGGGGTTCCCGGCAAATAGGGTGGCTCGATAATTTTCCAGGGAGCCGTTTCTTGCGCCTCACAAATCCGCAACTCTTGCAGCTTTGCCAAAAAGTTGTTGACCGCCTCCGATTTAACCTTGAATTCACGCTGTAGCTCGGCGTAAGTCTGCTGCAGTTGAGGAATTTGCTCAAACCGAACTGAAGTTTCTTTAGCCGAGCGCCGCATACTCTCTAACTGACTCATCTGGGACGCCAACTCTGTCTGAACTTGCAGCAACTGCTCGGCAAGCTTCTGCTGAGTGTCTCCATATCCAGAAACATCGCTAGTCTCAGCTTTGGCGGCGGCATTGCCAAGGACATGCCCAGTTCGATACTGCAGCAAACTCAGCAGGCTCTCTCGCTGCTGTCTGAGGTTTGCCAGCACAGGATGATTGTCCGTGAACCGACTGCGTTCTTGCGTGTACTTTGCCTCGATCTCTTTGAGCTGACTGGCTAGCTTCTCATACACAGAATCTTGGCTGAGGAGGGCATTTGCCAGAGCGGTTTGAGGATTTTGGCCAACTTCCGCCATTTGGCGCTGCAGCTCTTGATACTGTCGTTGGGTTTTGCTGATAGCCGCCTCTAAGGCTTGAGTTTGTTGCTCTAGGGATTGCTTGCTCTGAACCACTTCAGCCGCGTAGGAGTCAGGGTCAACAATGCCATAGCGCTGGCGAAAAGTTCGGATGGTTTCGGCCACTTCGTTGAGCGCCTTTTGGGCTGCCGGCAGTTGTTCCTGAATAAACTTGATCGCATTCGTCGCCTGCGAGCGCTGCCTCTCTAAGCTATAATCCACGTAAGTAGAACCCAAAGCCTCCAGCACAGCCTTGGCTCTTTTCGGGTCTGTATCTGTGTATGACACAATCAGAACATCAGCCTGCCCTGCCTGACGGATAGATAAGTTCTTTGCTACTTCTGTCACCGACATATTTTTGTATGGTGCTTGAAGGTAGCTAATCGCTTTTGCCACCAAAGAATGGCTCTGCAGAATCTGAATTTCTGTCGAAAGCTCCTTGCCAGTAGCAACCTCTTGTGGGACTATTGTGGGAACGACAGGCACAGCAGTCTTATTATCCAGCAGAATTAAAGTTTCCGACTGGTATTTAGGGGTCGTTGTCAGCGTGGAGAAAGCGACCCCGCCAAAAACCGTCGCCGCAACTGCAACCACTACGAGCCAGCGTTTGCGCAGCGTGCGCCCTAAGTCAGATAAGTCCGTTCCGCCGGCAGGAGGACTGAGCGTGTCAAGCTTAACGAAATCGTCTCTCATCAGCTAAAAGTCTTTCCCTGACTAGAACGCATAACTGTTCAACAAACGACTATAAAAGACAGCTACCCCAGTCTCAGCCAGGGTTTGTCAACCTCTCTCCCACACTCTGACGGGGGCGAACCTGAATTGGCTCACTTCCGACGCGCTACCCCCTAATACCTGCCTCTGCTAGTCCATCCGGACACTTTTGAGATGAACTACCGCCTTAATCTTTGATTAGGATGCGGAAGGCGGGGCGCTTAGTTTGTTTGTAGAGACTAGCAACGCTGGAGGAGGAGGCCCAAAATCTTAGAAGTAGTGGCCCTACGGCGGTTGAAACCGCACCTATACAGACAAAACCCGCCTGCGCGGGTTTTAGCGAACATGAAGTCCGCCGAGGCGGACTTCGTTTGTATAGCCCGCACCTAGATACCGGTGCTATTTACATAACTGATATGCTCCCGTTATTCAGAGACAACCGTCACTCTGTCCCAGCATGCTGCCATTGTCGTTAAGAGGCGGTTTTGCTGCCCGGGCTTACTCGGCTATTTATCAATACAAAATGATTCAAATATTGGGCAGTAAAGCTGCTTAAAATTATCTCCTTTCACATCTTAACACCAGTCCTGAGAGTCGGTCGGCTGAGCAGACCTGGATCGGGACTCGTTCCCAAGTTTTGCATGGGAACGAGTATAAAAAGGCAAAATTTGATCGCCTCCCGGCAATCAACCGGCATCCTCAGAGCTTTGCCAGCCAGTCCAGAATCAGCTGATTGACCACCTCCGGTCGCTCGTCGTGGGGACAGTGACCGGTGTTGGGAATCGATATGAACTCGATGGGTTGCGCCTCACCCAGCTGCTGGAAAATCCGCCCACCGGCAATCGGCGTCCAGGGGTCATCTGCTCCCCAAATCACCTGCAGCGGACGCTTGACTTTTGGCAGCAGCTGTGCTATTGACGGGCCTGCAGGCGCTGTGAGAATTGAGGCAAACACCTGCTGGGCACCGGCGTGACAGGAAGGTTCATAGAGCAGATCCACGAGTTCGTCGGTGATGGCTTTACGGTTGCGGTACACTTGCCGCAGGGTGTTTCGGATGCGGTGTTTCTGGCGGATGCGCTCAAATACGAACGTCCCCACGACCGGCAAACTGACCATCTTGGTAAACAGACCCATCACCATTCGCAGGGGCAGATTTAGTTCCTCGGGCCGGTGATTGAGCCCGCCGGCACAGTTGATCAGGATGCCACCGGCTGCTATTTCGGGATAATCGGCTACCACCATCAGGCTGAGGAGCGCTCCAATGGAATTGCCGGCGAACACAGCTGGTTCCAGAATGTGGCACTCCCAGAAATCCTTGAGCAGTTCCTGCCACAGTTCGAGGGTGTAATCCAGCTGCGGCTTGTCCGAGGCACCGAATCCCAGGAGATCCAAGGCAAACACTCGGTAGCCACCGGCAGCTAGCACGGGAATGTTCTTGCGCCAGTGGCCAATGGAGGCACCGAAGCCGTGAATCAGCACCAGAGGGCGACCGGTTCCCTTGACGGTGTACTGAATCTTGTGGCCACGCCAAGTCCAGGTGAGCTTTTCAAAGGTTGTTGACGGTGTCAGCTGTTGTGTGAGCACGATCCTTTTATGAAGATTTTTAAACTTTATTCATCTTAGAGGTTCTCTGGCACACTGGGGAAGAAGGCAGCGTACTCTGTTTTAGGGAGGGAAGCCGGCCTTGGCGGGCCAGTCGCTCCCTTGTTTGCGGCCTCCGCAGACAAAGCAGCGATGCCCTCTCAGGACATGGCTGAGGAACTTTAATATTTCCACACAAGACTTAACTTATGTTAAAACTTTGAAGCTGGCTCTGTTGTATCTTGGATGCCAGAGTCCTACCGTCTGTTAATCTCACAACTGGCTATGTAGAGGTTAACTTTAGAATGTGAAGAAGGCGGTAAGATCCGCACTGAGAACATTTATTCGTAAGACAAGGCTAAATTCCCAATTGCTATTCGCACTGGGCGAGATGAACAGGAGTGCGATGTGGTCTTGAGTCAGACCGAAACAACCGTTTCTCGTTTACACGTTGAAATCTTTTCCGCTGCCGCAAACACGCTCTACCTGAGGAACCTCACCAGGAACAACCCTCCCGAAAAGCGCAATCCCGCTATGGTAGATGGCCAAAACATAATTGACCAAGAAGTTCCCATAAGAGTTGGCAGCGTGATTCAGCTGGGAAAGATATCTCTAAAAGTTAAGGCGATTGAGGTGCCCCAGTTTGGGCCAAAGCCTTCTCAGTCTAAACCCCTCTACATTCTGAGATGTACCAATCTGAAAACGCCGCACGAATTATCCCTGGAATATGAGGGAGGCAACTGTCCCTACTGCGGCCATCTAGTTCTAAATCCAACAATCATATTCTAAAAGTAGCCAGCCAAAGCTCTATGGAAGTTCAACTTACTTGGGACGATCCCGTTACCGCAGAACAGCAGCAGCATATTTTTCCCCTTCCTGTCGCTTTGGGGCGGGAACTTAGCAAAATGCCCACTAGCCTTGACGGGCAGCCGGTTTCCCAAGTCGTATTATTTGACGCCAATAACAAAATTTCTAGATACCACGCCCTGCTGGCTTTTGTCAGCGGTCAGCTAACCGTCGAAGACTTGAGTGCCAACGGTACTTCTCTCAATGGACAGCAGTTTCAGAGAGAGCGCCGCCCACTCAACAGCGGCGACACCCTGAGCATAGGAAATTATAACATTACTGTGACCTTGTTGCAGCAGGGCGCTCCGAATGCAACACAGGTTACAAGCCGCAACTCCACTGTCCTGAACCCACCGATTAAAAGCATTCCAGCGGCTCAGGTAGAAAAGGGTGAGAGTCGGATCTCAACTATTATCTTCCACCCCGACTCCGACATCCTCCAATCTCAAGCTGCTAGACCGCCACAGACGGCTACTCCTCAAAGTTCATTCCCACCGCCAGAATTTTTTGCAGCGGATAGGGTGGCTGTCTCTCAACTGCCAACTACCTTAATGAAAAGGACAGATTACGCGGCTATCGGCGGCGGTATGGGCAGTTTTGTCTGGGTAGATAACCTGAGAATTAGCGGGGTAAAAAAAGAGCAAATTGGGGTTTTGAGCCTGCAGCAAAAACCCTACGCTCGCTACGAGATGCTGCTTAGCAATTGCCAAATTTATCGATATAAAAGAATCCGTTCCGGTTCTGATTCCTGTCCAGATAATATCTGGGGGTGGCCCGGATACGCTCTGCGGGACGCATGGAGAGCGTTTTTTGCCGGTGAAGTCGGTTCAGCATTAGAGTACCTGTGGCAGGTTTTTTCTGAACCTGTGTTTGCGGATACCTACACTCCCCGCGCTGGAG
>CAZJNL010000436.1:0-5078 GCA_964546515.1 uncultured Oscillatoria sp. | reverse complement strand
CTTCACCCCACTCCAACTTTGGTGTGCGGGGAGATTTCTTTATTATTCCCCCCTCTCCCAAAATGGGAGTGGGGGGGACCGGGGGGTGTGGGTGACAATCTTTGCAAAAATTGGATGCTCCCGGCTCTGGGTGCGTAGCGATTTGGTATAAGAGCGAGTTCACTAGGAAAGACGGTGGGCCGCAAGAATTCATAACCGTGCCGCACTCGCTTGCCTGAAGGGCGGCATCCGGAACAAGACAGCCGTCTTTTTGGTCCTATGGAGAAGAAACTCCAAATTTAGTAAAAAAATGTTAAGAATCGTGTGGCTTTTTTTAGGACTGGTTCTTGGCGGCAGCGCCCTGGCGATCTTCCTTGTCCGCTCGGGCAATCGCGCACAAACTATAGCTGCGATAGATCGTCTCCGGCAAGTCAGTACGACTTCACAACCTGCCAATTTCACCGAGGCGGATCTGATCGGGCTTCCTGCGCCAGTTGCCCGCTATTTTGGCGCGGTGTTAGGCAACAACAACCCGGTCGTTCGCTACGCACGCCTGACGCAGCAAGGCCAATTTCTTTTACGCCCCACTCCGGATGGATGGCGTCCTTTCGTCGCCACCGAACATATGGGAACCGCCGGCGCGGGTTTCGTTTGGGACGCTCGCATTCGCTTTGCGCCGGGACTTGACGTTCACGTCCGGGATTCTTTGGTCGATGGTGCCGGTGCGATGGTCGCCATGCTGATGGGGTTGTGGCCCGTGGTTGCGGTCGAGGGCACTCCTGAAATAGGGGCCGGTGCCTTGCACCGCTATCTCGCCGAATTGGTCTGGTTTCCCACAGCGCTTCTGCCGCGCCAGGGAGTTGTGTGGACCGGACTCGATGATGCCAGTGCTCGGGCCACGCTCACGGTGAACAATATCACCGTGTCGCTGGACTTTCACTTCGGTGCGGATAACCTCGTAAATCGCGTGTACACTCCCGAACGTTTCCGCGACGTAAACGGTCGAACTGTGCCGACTCCTTGGCAGGGGCGATTCTGGCGGTATGAGGAACACGACGGAATGAAGATCCCGATGGCAGGCGAGGTCGAATGGTTGCTTCCGGATGGCCCGCAGATTTACTGGCGAGGCGAGATTACCGAGGCGATATACAGCGGTTTTAAATGATTTGTGAAACCTCTCGGGGCCAGAAACCCGGTTTCTTTGAGAAACCGGGTTTCTACGCTTTCACAACTCAAATACCAACGCTATATGACATGCAATAGCAGTCATAAACCGGAGTCGAATGGAGTTTGGCGACAGCAGTCCGTCGTTACCTGTTTCGCGTCTGGGAGCGCTTGTAGCTAGCAACTTCCGTTCTTAAAAATCGGGATTAAGAAACCGGGTTTCTCTTCCCGTAAAGACCGAGCTGTCGTCGGGATGGCAAAAAGAAAGCCGGTTTCTCAGATTTCCAGATATGCTAGGATGACTGGGCTTATTTCTTCATATCTGAAGGTAGCATATCCCACCGAAATTCAGCCAGCACGAGTAGAGAAAGCACCATCACAGTTCCAGTGAATAGAAACTGCCAGCCGGCGACGCAGGGCAAAACCCAGATGGCGAGCAAGTGAGCGAAACCAATGGCAAGAATGGCACGGGAACGCACGGCTAGCCCTGCACACAAATAGCCAAGGGCGATCAACCCCAACCACAAGGAGCAAAGGTTAACTAACACCCAGATCCAAGCCATAAAAATGCCCAAATCGGTGAGGATAAGTCCAGCAAGCATGAGAATTCCCCACAAATATAGCACCCAACTGACGCGCTCCACTCTCACCCAATACTGCGACAAGCCTACCATCGCCGCCAGCCCGACTAAGCTGATCGCTGACCATAAAACTGCTTGAACCGTCCAGCTCACGCAAAAAAACTGAGGCGTCACAAACATCGGTATTAGTAGCAAAGCCCAAACCATGCAAGCCTGGTCAATTCGGCTGTAAAATGTTGAATAAAGCCGATGTTTTACAATCTGAAAGTGGACGGGCCAAGGTTCTTGGTGAGCGCCAATAACGAGAGGCAGCGACTTGCGACGGAGAGGCGCTACGGAGCAATCAAAAAATCTCATATTATTGAAGATCCTCAAACTCATGACGCGAGATGCATTATAATTCGATCGGGCCAGTTTACGAGTTAGTTGTATGACCGCACCACTTGCAAAAAACAGCCAGCATTTCCAAGGGATTTTGCTGATGATTATGTCCAGCCTAATCTGGCCATCGATGCCGGTGGCGATCCATGAGGTAATCAGCACCGTTTCGCCATTTGTGCAAATCGCCACTCGCTTCACCATTGGGGCAGTCGTCTTTGCGCCGTTCGCTCGCAACCTGAACAGAAACTTGATACGCGACGGGGCAATTCTCGGAGTGTTAATGTTTGCTGCCTTTGTTACCCAGACATTGGCACTTGAGAGCATCCCTGCCAACCAAGCGTCATTCACCGTGGGTCTGGTAGTAATATTAATAACACTGTTCGAGGTGGTGTTCTACCGTCGCCTGTCGCTTGTCGCTATTCTAGCTGCGGCGCTCGCCTTTGCTGGAATCGGGATAATGAGCTGGCAGGACGGTCCCCCTCCCATAGGTGCAGTTTGGATGCTTATTTGTGCCTTACTTATCGCGGCTATTGTCATCTTGCTTGAGAGAATCGCACCGCGCCATCCAGTTCTGCCACTCATCGTCGTTCAGATTTGGGTCATCGCAATTCTAAGTTGCCTGTTAGCCGCCCCCCAAATGGCCGGACAGATTGAAGTGATTAGCGCTAATTTAACGCATCCAAAGAATATAGTCGCTCTCCTCTACCTTGGCATAGTTGGGACTGGCACCGTTACCTGGTTGCAGGCAAAGGCACTGAGCCGGATCACAGCTTTTGAAGGTGGGCTAATCCAAACACTGGAGCCGGTTATCGGCTCGATTTACGCCTTCTTTCTACTCGGCGAAACTTTCAGGATGAGCGGTTACGTTGGCGCAGTTTTGGTAATAGGGGGGATGATAATGGCTCTCAGCGAAAGAAAGGCGGCTCCGCTCAGCGCTTCCCCGCAAGAGCAGGAGAAAGGAGCGTAAGCGAGCCAGATCCAAAGAATTGTTAGCTTAGGGCCATTTTGGTATGTCCAGTGCGTGTTCCCAGAGCCAGAAGTTGGCGGCATCCATGAGCGCATCGCTTTGCAGCCGCCTTGGATCTCGGAAGAAAGCCGAAGCAATTTTCCGATCGAGGATGTGGGTTGCCAGCAATCGGAGTGCTTTTGGCTCGTCGTCAAAAATCGACTCTGCGTAGACGATCCGATCTTCTCGCTCCCCCGCATCGCCCTGAAATTCGTTGAACACGCGCTCGAAATATTGAGTGACAACCTCACCGTGCCGCGCTTGATGAACGCTGCAAATCACCACATAGGGCGATTCCCATTTCTCCTTCGCTAGCAAATTTTTGAGTTTCTCATTGATAAGTTCTAGTTCGGCAGCCGCCGCCTCATTCACACCTCGGACAATCTTGGGATTAACCAGGCGCACATAGCTGTTTAGTTTTTCGCTATTGATGCGCCCTTCTTCTAAAACATCACTGATGTATTCTATCGAGTCCGCCAGAAGTGCTTTCTGGTTTTCCACGACATTTGGTGACCAATTTTGTTCATTCAGACTCCTTAAGGTTTCTTGCAAGAGGTTGGAGCGCTCTCGCAAAAAAACCTTAAGCTCATCTGTGAGTTCCTGGCCTTCAAACGATTGTAACTTCACATAAAGGGTTAGCGGGTGATGCTCAATAGCCTTGAGCTGGTGATAGAGAGGAGGGATAAATTCTTGCTTTTCCTTAATCCCGTTGTGGTACAGGATTAGGTCTTTCATGGTAAAGAGAAGTACCGTTGGCCCTCCGGGTTTTCCAAAGGTAGAAGTTATTTCAGCAATTAATTTGTCGTAGTCTTCGTGGAATGTTTGGTTGACCTCTGCCAATATGCCGCTTTTCGGCTCAAAGGTAAATTGTTTTTCTTCACCGGCATGCCCACGCTCTGCGCCCAATTTTTGGCTGCTCTCTCCCGCTAGAGTGCTTTGCGGAGAAAGTTCCTGGGCCTTCGCACAACTTGGACTGTTGGCCCAGATGGCCATAACAGCGAAGAACACCAGGCAGAAGTTTGCAAAGAGCTTAAAGATTCGGAAACGCCAACACGGATTGGTTAACATCAACAATTTCAGGATTTTACACCTTTCTAGGGTAACACATTTTTCCCGCCCAGCAACCCGCCAGCTTTGGGAGCGGACTTTTGGCCAAAGTTCCCCAACAGACACTAAGGAAGTTTCTCACTGTTGGCTGCCGGCTTAAAGACCGCAAAGGAATAATCATAAGGGTTGAGGGCATCTTTTTGATGAGTGATGCGGCTCACTTCTTGCCAGTGAGACTTATCGATGTCAGGGAAAAACGTATCCCCCTCAAACTCAGCGTCAATTTCAGTGATGATTAATTGGTCGGCTAGAGCGATTGTTTGCTTATAAATTTCACCCCCACCGAGAATGTAGACCTTTGGCACACCGCTTTTTTCAGCCAGCTGGAAAGATTCCTCAATAGATTGAGCGACTTGAATATGGGGAGCTTGATAATCTTTTTGCCGGCTCAGAACAATCCCTTCTACGCCTTCGTGAAATACCTCCCTGCCCTGGACTGATTCAAATAATTTACGGCCCGCTATGAGAAACTGACCTTCGACAGTTCCCAGAAAGAATTCCAAATCCGCCGGCAAATGCCACGGCAGAGAATTATCTTTTCCAATTACATTATTAGCTGCTTTTGCAGCAATGATGACTTTTTCCATGACGATTCCCTCTCTTGCCAAGTTTTAAAAGTGACAGAAATCACAGGTCTAATTTGTCAAGTCACTGGTACAATGAAAGATTAACGCCTGTTTAACGCTGTCCTATCTGAGAATTGACCTATGACCGCAGATCCAGTCCTGCCAGAAGTGCTAGAAAACGTGTTTTTAGCCTCCAGCAACCCAGAAGATGTGTTGGCTGCCTTACTGCCAGCCGTATGCGACGTGTTGCGAACCGACCGCTGTTTCCTTCACCTGCGAAACCCACACACCAGG
>CAZJNL010000435.1:0-5079 GCA_964546515.1 uncultured Oscillatoria sp. | reverse complement strand
CTATTGGGGCAACTGCTGCTGGTTATGTCTTTTGTCCGCCAGCTGCCTGTTGCGCCTCCAATGGGCGAATACCTTTATCCAACCCATAGCTGGTACTGCACCGGCACTTTAAAGCATGACTATGAAGCGCACCCCTGTGTCCGAGATACCTTCGGCAATTTTGCCATTAACTGGCCGCACTGGTGGCTAGATGTATTCGTCTGGCTGAGTCTAATTGGCATGTTCGCCCTTTTAGTCGCCGGCACCTACATGCTGATCGGCGACCAAGATACGGAAGAACGTCGCGGCACGCTCAACTTCATTCGCCTCAGCCCCCGTTCTGCTGCTACAATTTTGCTGGGCAAACTGCTAGGCGTGCCGGTGTTGCTATACCTAGCAGGGATGCTCGCAATTCCCCTGCACTGGGGGGCGGGAATAGCTGCGCAAATCCCCCCCGGTTGGATTGTAAGCTACTACGGAGTGCTGCTTGCCAGCTGCTTTTGTTTCTACAGCGCCGCCCTGCTATTCGGAACAGTCAGCAGTTGGCTGGGTGGGGTTCAACCCTGGTTGGGAAGTGGCACGCTTTTGTTTTTCCTTTGGCTTGCAATTCTCAAAGATACACTTCATAATGCCTCAGATTTGCTGAATCTGCTGTCTCCCTCCAGTACCCTCTCTTCTGTGATTTGGGCGATGGATTTACAGAATCAATTCGACTTATTCCTGTCTTTGAGTTTTGATAATGTGCATTGGTTTTCCCTGCCAGTGGGTAAGGGCGTTGCGGGTACAGTCGCCCTCTCCCTACTCATTTACGGCTTTTTGACCTACTGGATTTGGCAAGCGCTCTTGCGCCGGTTTCCCAACCCGGGTGCCACCCTGCTGAGCAAGCGCCAGAGCTATTTGCTAGTAGCGGGAGCCGAAATTTTGATTCTGGGATTCGCCCTGCAACAAGCTGGACAAGAATACGATTTTGTCAGTCTTTCGCTGTTAAACTTGTTGCTGTTTTTAGGGATAATTGCCGCCCTAACGCCCAACCGGCAAGCTTTGCACGACTGGGCGCGATACCGGCACGCAAACCTTCCCGCGCGTCAAGGCTTCTGGCACAATTCCTTGGTGCGCGATTTGGTGTGGGGCGAAAAAAGTCCCGCCCTAGTAGCGGTTGGGATTAATCTCGCCAGCGCTACTGTCATCTTGGTGCCTTGGGCGCTAGGCTGGAAATACGCCTTCGCCAGTCTCATCCTGGCAATGAATTTCACTTTAATCTATGCCGCACTCGCCCAACTCATGCTATTTGTGAAAACCCAGAAACCGGCAGTCTGGGCTGTAGGTTCCGTGGCAGCAGCCGCACTTTTGCCCCCAATAATTTTAAACTTGCTGTCTGCAAGACCTGAGAACCAACCAGCTGTGTGGCTGTTTTCAGCATTTCCCGCATTTTGGTCTTGGGAAGCTCTCAGAGAAGCACCGGCAACAACAGTGTTTGCGGTGTTTGTCGCTCAGTGGTTAGTCTTGCTCGTGCTGAGTGTACAATTGACCAAAAAGCTGCGGCGTGCCGGTGAGTCGGCTTCTAAAGCACTGCTAGCCGGCAAACAGTAGGGTGCGTTCCGCAATCTTGTGTGCGCCACTGATGGAGCGAGCGAGCCGGCGGAACGCACCCTACCTCCTCCTAATTGATTTGTGATTTTTTTTATGAACCGCCAAGACGCCAAGAGCGCCAAGTCAAGAAAAAAGAGATAATTTCACAAATCATTTAGAACTGCTAGAATGGAGAGATAGAGTCGGCTTCACGCACCCCAACTCTAGGATTGGGCGAAAAATATAACTTGTTTGTAATTGAGGAAAACTGCGATGACTCTACGTTTACGAAACCGACTGACTGACTGGAATCCCCAGCTGTTCCGGGAATTTAAAGGACGCCTGAAACCCAGAAATGTGGCGCTCGCCGTGACGGGTTCCTTACTGGGACAGCTGTTCGTGCTATTCTATTTCTGGAGTCAGCTGCCGGGTGAGGGAAGCGGCTACAGCAACTATTGCCCAAAAGACAGTCATTATGACTGCATAAAGGATGCCCTCGGTAATTTTGCGATTGACTGGGCGGCTTGGTGGCTGGATGTGTTCAGGGTTTTGGGCTTGGGTTCATTCCTGATTCTGCTGATTGGCGGCGTCTACACCCTAACCGCTGACTTAGCTGAAGAACAGCGACGGGGCACGCTCAACTTTATTCGCTTGAGCCCGCAATCGAGCCAGAGCATTTTAACCGGCAAAATCCTGGGAGTGCCGGCTTTGCTCTACTTGGCTTTTGCCCTGTTTACGCCCCTGCACTGGTGGGCCGGTTTGGCTGCCGGTGAGCCTTTCCAGGTTATTTTAGGCTGGTACGGTTTCTTGGGTGCCGTTTGCTTTTTCTTCTACAGCGCCGCACTTCTCTATGTATTTCTCGGAGGGGCGCAAGCGTGGATAGCAAGCCTTGCCGCCGGAGGGTGGGGATGGCTATTTATAATGATTGCGGACGCTACTGTCGCAGAAACGAGTAATAAAAACTTCGATTGGCACCTGTCATCGCCTTGGCAGATAAACTGGTTTTTCTTGCCTATAGGCAGCAGTTTGGCGCTGTTATATGGCTTTGTTATCTTTGTTATGCTCAATATCGGTCTGTGGACTTGGGGAATTTGGCAAGCCTTAAATCGCCGTTTCGGCAACCCTAGCGCCACAGTTATCAGCAAGAAACAAAGCTATTTTGCCGTCGCTTGCTTTGAAGTGCTGATGCTGGGATTTGCCCTGCCGTCACTCGCTACTAACCCTTCAAAATACAACCTTTTTGGACAGCTCTACCTGGTGGCAACTTTGAACCTGTGCTGGTTTATAGCGATGATTGCGGCGATGTCACCTAACCGGCAGGCATTGCAAGACTGGGCGCGTTACCGCAGCACCGGCACGCAATCCTTCCAGAATCGCTCAGTTGTGCGGGATTTGATTTGGGGCGAAAAGAGCCCGATGCCGGTGGCAATCGCCATTCAGCTGGCAATCGCCGCAGCGATTTGGGTGTCTTGGATTTTGCTGTGGCCAGAAAATGAGGGCAAACTGCAAGCAATATTAGGTGTGATTGCCAGCGTAAATTTGCTCCTCATCTACGCCGCCCTCGCCCAACTAATGCTGCTGATAAAAGCTCGCAAACCGGCAATTTGGGCAGCCGGCACTGTGGGCGCAGCGATTTTCTTGCCACTCGTGGTTTTGCTCGTGATGTCTGCTACGCCAGACAAAGCGCCGCTTTTGTGGCTGTTTTCCATTTTGCCCTGGGTGGCGCTGGAACACGCTTCGGCAACGACTGTTTTTCTGGCATTTATCGCTCAGTGGAGCATTCTGGGATTGCTGAGCGCCGTTTTGACGCGAAAGTTGCAGCGTGCCGGTGAGTCGGCTTCTAAGGCACTGCTAGCCGGCAAACCGTCAGGTGCGTGACGCAATCTTGTGCACGCCACTAATGGATTGAGCGAGTCGGCAGAACGCACCCTACAAACTGGCTCTTAAAAACCCGCGCAGGCGGGTTTTGTCTGTATAGCCGCGATTTCTAAGAAGCTGTTGGCGAATTGATGTGGGGGTTTACACCCTAGGCTTTCTTTTGGGGGTAGATTGTTCGGTTTGTCTGTGGCTAGCGCTTGGGGGATAGGCGTTGCATGAGCGTGCTTCGCAGCGGCTGCGTCAGCAGCTATGTAATCTTTTCCCTGAGTCCGACAAATAGTCGCGCTCATGCGAAAGCCCCTACAAAGATTCTGTAGGGGCTAACGCATTCATGCGTGACAGACTTTGAGACCCCACCCGATATCTTCATTCGCCAATGCTTCGCCCTCAACGTTGGCAAACTAGGGGGTCTCACCCCTCACGAATTCGCCAACAGCTTCTTTCTAATCGCCAGGGTATATAGCAGCAGTCACTCACCTAAGTGGCTACTGCTATATTTGCAAAAACGGGATGCTCCCTTTCCGGCGGCAAGAAACCTGGTTTCTTGATGTTCCGTTTATTTTTGCAGGCATAAATATCAAGTACGGTAGCATTATTATTGCAAATCTCTTGTAGAGACGCGATTTATCGCGTCTTATCGCGTCTCCACAATCCCCGCTCTACCGCACACGAACTCATTTCCTTCCCTTGTGACCGGACTTTTTAAGCGCTTTTTTCACCATATCCGGAATCTGAGAAGGGCGCAAAGCCACCGGCACTTTAGCTTCCTTAAAAGCGGCAATTTTGCTTTCAGCCGTGCCCACATCCGCCCCCAAATCTGCCAGCTGGGCGGTAATAATCGCACCGGCGTGACCCAGGCGTTTGCCCTTGGGGGCGTACTGACCGGCCACATAAGCGATTGCCGGCTTGTCAATCGCTTCTGCAATATATCGCGCTGCAGCTTCCTCACCGGTGCCGCCAATTTCCCCAATCAAAACAATCGCCTCCGTACTCTCATCTTTATTGAGAATTTGCAGCCATTCCACAAACGAGGAGCCGACGATCGGATCGCCGCCAACGCACACGCACAAGGACTGGCCCAAACCCGCAAGGGTGAGTTGGCGGGCAATTTCACAAATCAGGGTGCCGCTGCGACTGATCAGCCCCACTTTTCCGGGAGTGTAGAACTCAGCGGGATGAGTTCCCAGCAAAATTTTTCCCGGCAAAATGATGCCAGGAGAGCTTGGGCCAATCACCCGGGTGCCGGTTTCCTCGGCTTTTTTGACCAAGGAAACCATATCCAGAGGCGGCACTCCTTCGGTGACGATGGCAAGCAGACGGATGCCTGAGGAGATCGCTTCCAGCGCCGCATCCAGCACCGAGTAAGGCGGCACAAAGATGGCGCTGGCGTCCACATTGCCAACCGCCTGCAGCGCCTGCTCCACCATGTCGAACACGGGAATCTCGCCCAGGGTTTGCCCGCCGAAACCGGCACTGACACCGGCCACCACATTTGTTCCGCAAGCCTTCATCAGAGCAGCGCCGGTTGCTCCAAAGGGCTGCGTGATGCCCTGTATCAAAACTTTGCTGTCCGCCCTGAAGTTCAGCACATTATACCTCCTAAAAGCTCACAATTAACAAGGAGCAATTTAAAATTTATTTTTGATTTTTAAG
>CAZJNL010000434.1:0-5085 GCA_964546515.1 uncultured Oscillatoria sp. | reverse complement strand
AGCTAAATTTCCTCTTGCGCATGAACCGCCCTCCCTCTTCCAATGCCTACAACCCCCCCAGTCAAGAACGAGCCGACTTGGCGCGAATGGTCGATTACAGCTCAGTGCAGTCCCTAGCGGAAATTTGGCCTCTGGCGAAACAGCGATTTGGCAACATAAAGGCACTGCACGACCCCCACGCCAAGCCGCCGGTGGAGCTGACCTACGCCGAGCTGGCTGAGCAAATTCAGCGGTTTGCCGGCGGGCTGCAGACACTGGGATTGCAACCGCGCACCGGGGACATGCCCCCGCGCGTCGCCCTGTTTTCTGACAACAGCCCCCGCTGGTTGATCGCCGATCAGGGGATTATCGCCGCCGGCGCTGCGGATGCGGTGCGCTCCTCGCAAGCAGACTCTGATGAGTTGCTGTACATCCTGGAAAATAGCGGCAGCACCTGCTTGGTGGTGGAAAACCTGGCGACGCTGAAAAAACTGCGCCCTCGCCTGGACGACCTGCCGGTGGAGTGGGTGGTGCTGCTCTCCGACGAACAGCCGCCCGATGAAACCCTGCCGGTGCGCAACTTTTCCCAACTGATGGCAGCAGGCGCTGGAAAATTCCAGCCGCCGCCACCGCCCAACCGGCAAACTATGGCCACCCTGCTCTACACCTCCGGCACCACCGGCAAGCCCAAAGGCGTCACCCTCACCCACGGCAACCTGCTGCACCAGATCGCCACCTTGGGTGCCGTGATTCAGCCGCAACCGGGATCTCGATCCCTCACCCTCCTCCCCACCTGGCACACCCTGGGGCGCACCGCCGAATACTTTTTCCTCTCCGCTGGCTGCACCGTGATCTACACCAACATCCGCTACGTCAAGCGAGACTTCAAAGACTTCAAACCCCAGTACCTCGTAGCTGTCCCCCGCCTGTGGGAGTCCATCTATGAAGGCGTCCAGAAACAGTTCCGCGAACAGCCCCCCAATAAGCAGCGCTTGGTAAAAACCTTCCTGAATATCAGCCAGCGCTATATCGAAAACAAGCGCACCTGGCTGCAGTTGCGGTTGGCTCCCCAACCAAGCGCCCTTCCCGAAAGGCTGCTGGCTGGCATACAAGCCGCAGCCCTCTGGCCAATCCACGCCCTGGCGGGACGCCTGGTTTACGGGAAGATACGGGAGGCGACCGGCGGCGAGCTCAAGTACGCCATCAGCGGCGGCGGCTCCCTAGCCATGTACTTGGAAAATTTCTTTGAGATTGTCGGGCTGCAGGTGCTGGTGGGCTACGGCTTGACGGAAACCTCGCCGGTGCTCACCGCACGGCGTTACTGGCACAACCTGCGGGGCTCCTCTGGCAAACCGATTCCCGGCACCGAAATCAAGATAGTCGATCCGGAAACCCGCAAAGAGCTTGCTGTGGGCGAGCGCGGCTTGGTTCTGGCGCGGGGACCCCAGCTGATGGCGGGCTACTATCAAAATCCCGAAGCGACTGCTAAGGCGATTGATAAAGACGGGTGGTTTGACACCGGCGACTTGGGCTGGGTGACGGCGGCGAACGATCTGGTGCTCACCGGGCGGGCGAAAGACACCATTGTGCTCACCAATGGGGAAAACATCGAGCCCCAGCCGATTGAAGACGCCTGCGCCCGCAGTTCTTATATTGACCAGATCGTGCTGGTGGGGCAAGATCAGAAAGTGATCGGCGCA
The DNA here is from genome assembly GCA_964546515.1 of uncultured Oscillatoria sp. GTDB lineage: Bacteria > Cyanobacteriota > Cyanobacteriia > Cyanobacteriales > Oscillatoriaceae > Oscillatoria. Next base: position 3,406 of record CAZJNL010000434.1, on the reverse strand, counting down.
CTGATTGTGCCCAATTTAGACGCCCTGCAAAAGTGGGCGGCTAGCCAGAACATGCGGTTGCGTCTGCCGGAATCGTTTGCCAACCCGCCTAACATGGAACCGGGCCAAGCTGAAATGCCGGCCACCGACCTGCACAGCAAGCCAGTCCAAGATTTGTTCCGGCAAGAATTGAATCGGGAGGTGCAAAACCGCCCCGGATACCGGCCCGACGACCGCATTGGCCCCTTCCGCCTGATTTTGGAGCCGTTTTCCACAGATAATGGCATGCTGACGCAAACCCTGAAAATTAAGCGACCTGTCGTGATGGAACGCTACCGCGATATGATTAACGGGATGTTTTCTTGATCCGCACTTTTTAAGCCAGAGCGAGAGCAAAGCTTATGGATATAACCAACTCCCAATTGTTCTTGAAACGATCCATTACCGTAAAAGCTGTCGTCACTCCCCGCTGGAAAGAGGAAGCTCAGCAGCAACTGCAAGCCCAAATCAACCAAATTGACAGTCAGCTGCAGCAGATGGAAATGCAGGCGCAGCGGATGATATCGGAAATTCAAAGGCAAAATCTGCAGCCACCCGGACCTCAGGTGCTGCAGCAAATTGAGAATATTCAAGGCCAGGTGAATCAAAGGAAAAGTGAGCTGCTAGAGCAGAAAAATCAGATCCTGCAACAGCTGCAGCAAGTGCAGGTGCTGCAACTCGAACAAGAGGTCAACCAGGGTCAGATTGAAAGCTTTTTCAGCATCGAGCGGGGAGAAAACCTGATTGAAAAGATGCAGGTAGAAATTCTGCTGCGCGATGGGGTGCTAGAGGAAATTCGCGGCGACCTTTAGGGGTGATGCCTCCCGCAACCGGGCCCGAATCACCGGCACTTCTGGCTCGGGAAATGTCTGGGGACTTCCAGAAACCGGGTTTCTGCATTGAACTGCGCTCTCGGGGCGCAAACTCTGTTTCCAGAAACCCGGGAAGGCTGTTGCGCCAGTCCAAGGGCGCGGAATGCCCCGAAAGCGATACAATGAAATGTTGCCTTGATGTAGTTTAATTTGTCGATTCGGATCGCCACGCTATGATTCACGAAGTTTTCATGCCCGCCCTCAGTTCCACGATGACCGAAGGTAAGATTGTGTCCTGGGAAAAGTCTCCAGGAGACAAGATTGAAAAAGGCGAAACAGTGGTGGTGGTCGAGTCTGACAAGGCAGACATGGATGTAGAGTCGTTTTATGAGGGGTATCTGGCCACGATCGTTGTGCCCGCCGGCGGAACGGCTGCCGTTGGCGCTGCTATCGCTCTGGTGGCAGAAACGGAAGCGGAAATAGAAACGGCGAAGCAGCAAGCGGCAGCTTTGAGCCAGCCAGCAGCCGAAAAGCCGGCCACCGCCGCCCCAGAAGCTGCGCCCCAAAAAGCCCCCCAAGAAACCGCCAGCCGCCAGAATGGCAGGCTTGTCGTCTCTCCCCGCGCCCAGAAGTTGGCCAAGGAACTGGGGGTCGATTTGACCGGCCTGAAAGGAAGTGGCCCATCTGGCCGGATTGTCGCTGAGGATGTGGAAGCGGCTGCGGGGAAGGGCAAACAGCCCGCCGCCGCAACGCTCGCACCGGCAGTGCCGGCGGTGGCGATCCCAAGCCCTGCAGCGCCGGTCTTCCCGGCACCGGCACCCGCCGCCCTGGCTGCAGTGCCTGCCGGTCAAGTGGTGCCCCTCAACACCCTGCAACAGGCTGTGGTGCGGAATATGGTGGCCAGTTTGCAGGTGCCGGCCTTCCGCGTCGCCTACACGATCACCACGGACAGTCTGGACAAGCTTTACAAGCAAGTTAAGTCCAAGGGCGTGACGATGACGGCACTGCTGGCAAAAGCAGTGGCAATGACGCTGCAAAAACATCCGCTGCTCAACGCCCGCTATACTGAGCAGGGGATTGAGTATCCCGCTGCGATTAATATCTCGATCGCAGTGGCGATGGAGGGCGGCGGACTGATTACGCCGGTTCTGCAAAATGCTGACCGGCTTGATATCTACTCCCTGTCTCGCACTTGGAAGGATTTGGTGGAGCGCTCCCGGGTTAAGCAACTGCAGCCGGCGGAGTATACCACAGGCACCTTCACTTTGTCAAATCTGGGAATGTATGGGGTAGACCGGTTTGACGCTATCTTGCCTCCCGGACAGGGATCTATTCTGGCCATCGGGGCGTCGCGGCCTCAAGTGGTGGCCACGGAAGACGGCATGCTGGGAGTGCGCCGGCAAATGCAGGTGAATATCACCTGCGATCACCGGGTTATCTACGGTGCTGATGCCGCTGCTTTCTTGCAGGATTTGGCTAAGTTGATAGAAACTGAGTCTCAATCGCTGACACTGTAAGCTGTTGCAGTTCGTAGTGAGCGCTTTAGCACTCATTAAACCAAAAATGAGGACTAAAGTCCTGACTGCGAACTGATCGCCTGTCTTTCGAGCCGTTCGCAGTGTCCCGCCGAACCGAAAATCTGGACTAAAGTCCGAATCTGCGAACCTATTACCTATCTTTTTTAAGCCAATGGTTAAAACAAATAAAGCTATCCGAACCTTAGCCGTTGATATCGGCGGTAGTGGCATTAAAGTTATTGTTTTGGACGCTGCGGGATCTCCGGTGACGGAACGCAGCCGTGTGGATACGCCGCAACCGCCCAAACCGGATGCTGTGATTGCTGCGATCGCAGATTTGGCAGCCGGTCTTGGCGAGTTTGACCGCGTGTCTGTCGGCTTTCCCGGCGTGGTGCGCGTCGGCGTCATTTATACGGCGGTGAATTTAGACCCGGACTGGGTGGGGTTCGATTTGGCAAAGGCGCTGCAAGAACGCTTGAATGTGCCGGTGCGGGTGGCGAATGATGCCGATATCCAGGGTATGGGGGCAATTTCTGGCAAGGGGGTTGAGCTGACGATCACTCTGGGCACCGGCTTTGGATCGGCACTGTTTGTGGACGGTAAACTTGTGCCAAATCTGGAAATGGGGCACCATCCGTTTCGCAAGGGGGAAACCTACGAGGAGCAGCTGGGGCGGGCGGCTCTGGATGAGGTGGGCAGTAAAAAATGGAACAGCCGGCTTGAAAAGGCGATTGGGACTCTTCAGCGTCTGTTTAATCCGGATTGCATTTATATCGGTGGCGGTGAGGCGAAAAAGGTGTCTCTTGAGCTGCCGGAAAATGTGAAGATTGTGTCTAATGTGAGCGGTTTGTTGGGCGGGATTGCTCTGTGGCGGGATGAGAGGGGAATTTGAACCGCTAAGAGGTAAGAGGGGAATTTGAACCGCTAAGAGGTAAGAGGGGAATTTGAACCGCCATAGACGCGCAAGCGGCTTCCCGCAGGGTAGACGCCAAGAGCGCCAAGGAAGCAGTAGGGTGCGTTCCCTCTGAAACGGGACTCTACTTCTATGGATTGCAGATG
>CAZJNL010000433.1:0-5090 GCA_964546515.1 uncultured Oscillatoria sp. | reverse complement strand
AGAGCGGTTTTCAAATGGCGTCGCACCCCCCCACCCACCCGTAGGACAGGCATCTTGCCTGTCCTCTCGCCTGTCCTCTAGCCTGTCCTCTTGCCTGTCCCGGCTGACCCTGGCCTACGGGTCAATCGGTTGCACCGATGTTGTATTGTTAAGTTGCTGCGCTTTTAATCAGTTTGTCCCTTGAAAGTCGGCGGAGCCGACAGAGGGGCGTTCCCAGCCTGAGGCTGGGAACGAGGGGACTGAGGAACCGATGTTGTATTGTTATCGTTATAGGGGCGCATTTATCGATATCTCCGCGCTCGCCAGCTTCCTGAGCTGTGATGCAGCGCCGGTGGCGCAGCTGCACCGCGCCGCCATCGGTGCCGGTGAGGAGTTGATTTTCCAGCAACTCGCTTGCAAATCCCGGAACACAATGTCCCTGATGCTGACCTTCTAGCGGATTTGGTGAATAACTTTCGTCCTGATTAAATAATTAATTGAACTCAACCAGTTACGGATGAATCCCAATCAACCTGAGGCAACTAAAGCCGACATTTTAATCGCTGACAAACAGCCTGAAAACTTGCGCCAGCTCTCCTCCACTCTAACCGATCGGGGGTATAAAGTTCGCATATCGATTAGCGGACAACAGGCTCTTGATGAGTGTCAGACTGCTCCACCGGCTCTGATTTTGCTCGACATCCGGCAGCCAGATATCAGTGGCTATGAAATCTGTCAAAGGCTAAAAGCCTCCGAACTAACCCGCGACATTCCGGTGATTTTCGTGAGCGCCCTAGATGCGGCATTCGACAAGGTGAGAGCCTTTGCTGCCGGCGGAGCGGATTATATCACAAAGCCGGTGCAGGTGCAAGAGGTTTTAGTCCGGATAGAACACCAGCTGAAAATCTGCAACCTGCAAAAGCAGCTGCTCGAGCAAAACGCAAGGCTGCAGCAGGAAATTATCGAGCGCAAGCGCACAGAAGCAGCCCTGCGCCGGGAAGAGGAAAAATTCGCCAAAGCCTTTCACTGCAGTCCAAACCTGATCGCCCTCAACCGGCTCTCCGACGGGCGCTACCTGGAAGTTAACGACAGCTTCCTCAGCACTTTTGGCTACTCTCGCACGCAAGTAATCGGCTCCACACCCAGCCAGCTAAATCTCCTCGTCAATCCAGAAGACTGCCCTAACTTTGACAGGCAGTTGCTAGAATTCAGCAGGGTTAGCAATCAAGAAATCCGCTTGCGCACCGCCTCTGGGGAGGTGAGAACCTTACTGCTCTCAGCAGAACTCATCGAAGTTGGGGGAGAGAGCTGCGTCCTGTTTGTAAGTAACGACATCACCCAGCGCGTGCGAGCGGAAGAGGCGCTGCGTGAGAGTGAGGCCAAAAATCGCGCCCTGATCAATGCCATACCCGATTTAATCTTTTGCCTCAGCCGCGATGGGACTTTTCTCAACTTCAAACCAGCAGAAGCCAAAGATTTGTTCGAGCCATCCACTCTGTTTATCGGCAGGAAAATCTCTGAAATCATGCCGGCACCCATAGGGCAGCAGTTCTTGGAGAGTGCAGCCCGAACCCTGGAAACGGGAGACACCCAGAGCTTTGACTATCAGCTGGCAATTGGCGATTTTATTTGCAGCTACGAAGCGCGGCTCGCGGTCAGCGGTTCGCAAGAAGTTATAGTTATCGTGCGCGACATCACCGATCGCGTCCGGACAGAGGAGCGTTTGCAACTGCTAGAACGAGCCATAGACGCTAGCAGCAACGGCATTGTCATTACCGACCCAACCCAGCCCGAACACCCGATTATTTACGTCAATAAAGGCTTTGAGCGCCTGACGGGTTACTCTGCCCAGGAAGTCATAGGCCAAAACAGCCGCTTCTTGCAGAGTAAAGACAGCAATCAGCCCGGACTTCAAGAACTGCGCCAAGCCATTCAAGAACAGAGAGAGTGTTCCGTGAAGCTGCGCAACTATCGCAAAGATGGCACCCTCTTCTGGAATGAGCTGTCCATTTCCCCGATCCGGGACGCATCCGGAAACGTGACTCAATTTGTCGGCGTTCAAACCGACATCACGGAGCGCGTGCGAGTGGAAGCAGAGCTGCAACAGTCCCAATCCCACCTGGCGGGCGTACTCAATAGCTCCCTGGATGGAGTGATGGCTTTTTCTGCTGTCAGGAACAGTTGCGGAAATATTATAGACTTTCAGTGGCTTTTAGTCAATCGGGCCGCAGAAAAAATAGTCGGGCGCACTGCAGACGATCTCGTAGGGAAATATCTGCTCCAGGAGATGCCGGGGAATGGCGAAACAGGGCTGTTTGACCTGTACGTTCAGGTCGTTGAAACAGGCGTTCCGCAGGAGCGAGAATTTTATTACGAGCGGGAAGGCATCAAAGCGTGGTTTCAGAATATTTCCGTCAAGTTGGACGATGGCTTCGCCGTCACCTTCCGCGACATCACCCAGCGAATGCTCGCCGAAGAGGAGCGAAATCAGTTAATCGCCTCCTTGCGAGAGAGCCAAGAGCGATTGCGGATGGCCCTCGAAGCCGCTCGCATGGGCACCTGGGAGTGGAACATCCTCACCTGCTCCCTCACCTGGTCTGACAGCCTGAAACGCCTCTTTGGCCATGACTCCGATTTCCAGCCCACCTATGAAGCCTTCACCGCCAGCCTTCACCCAGAAGACCGCGAATTCGTTCTCCAGTCGGTAAACCGCGCCCTAACTGAGAGAGCGCCATACGACATCGAATTCCGGATTGTCTTCCCTGACGGTAACATTCGCTGGGCCGGCAGCAAAGGTCAGGTCTTTTACGACGCCACCGGCACACCCGTGCGAATCGCTGGAGTAAACCAGGACATCACCCAGCGCAAACAAACCGAAATAGCCCTGCGCGAGAGCGAAGAGCGCTTCCGCCAAATCGCGGAAAACATCCACCAGCTCTTCTGGATGACAGACCCCGAGAAGAGCCAGATGATTTACGTCAGTCCCGCTTACGAAACGATTTGGGGGCAAACCGCAGCAGAACTGTACGCCAGACCCACATCCTTTATAGATGCCATCCATCCCGACGACCGGCAGCGCGTTATAGCAGCTTTTGCCAAACAGGTGCGCGGCGAGTACGACGAGCAGTACCGGATTGTGCGACCCGATGGCGAGACGCGCTGGATCAGAGATCGCGCCTTCCCCATCCAGAACGAGCGAGGTGCGGTCTACCGCGTTGTGGGAATTGCCGAGGACATCACCCACCGCGTGCAAGCCGAAATGGCCCTGCGCGAGAGTGAGGAGCGCTTCCGGCAAATCGCGGAAAACGTCCGCGAAGTCTTCTTCATCATTTCTCCCAACGCCGACCGGATGCTCTACATCAGTCCCACCTACGAGAGCATCTGGGGGCGGAGCTGCGCCAGTCTCTACCAGCATCCGCAATCTTGGGTAGAAAGCATCCATCCCGCAGACCGCCCCAACATTATCGCCGCCTTCCAAACCCAGTTGCTTTCCGCAGAAGAATTCAGCCAGGAGTATCGCATCATCCGCCCCGACGGCCAGATACGCTGGATCAGGGCCCGCTCCTTCCCCATCTGCGACGAAACCGGGCGGGTGTACCGGCTGACCGGCATTGCCGAGGACATCACAGAGCGCAAGCTGGCACAAGAAACCCTGCAACAGCAGAAAGAACTCCTGCAAACCATCTTCGACCACATCCCGGTTATGGTGGCTTTTTACAGCCCCAAAGGCGAACTGAAGCTGCTCAATCGGGAGGTTGAGCGCGTTCTGGGCTGGTCGCAAACCAGCTTAGGAGAGCGCGACCTCCTGAGCGAGTGTTATCGGGACCCCGAATACCGCCAGCAGGTTTTGGACTTCATGCTCGCCGCCACAGGAGAGTGGCGGGACATGAAAACCCGGACTCGCACCGGGGGCATCGTGGACACGTCCTGGGCCAACATCCGGCTTTCAGATGGCGGCACGATTGGCATTGGGCAAGACATCACCGCCCGCAAACAAGCCGAGCGGGCATTGCGGGAGAGCGAAGCGCGGTTTCAGAAATTAGCCGCCAACATACCGGGAGTTATTTATGAATTTGTGCGGCATCCAGATGGTTCGATAGCTTTTGAATATATGAGTTCAGCTTGCCGGGAAATTCTGGAAATTGAGCCAGAACAAGTAATGGAAAATGCCGCCCTGCCCTTTGAAGACATTCATCCCGGCGATATACAGGGTCTTTTCCAGGCGACCGATATTAGCGCCGAAACTTTGGAACCTTTTGCCTGTGAGTGGAGCATCCTCACCCCATCTGGAAAGCTTAAGTGGGTGCAAGCCAAGTCCCGACCGGAACCCCGGCACAGCGGAGAAATTGTCTGGTATGGCGTGCTGTTTGATATCAGCGACCGCAAGCGGGCAGAGATAGAAGTTGCCGCCGCCAAAGCCGCCCTGGAACAGGTTCTGCAGCGAGTGCTGCTGCTGAAACAGCTGACAGAGCAAATCCGCCAGAGCCTGGAATTCGAGCAAATTATTGAAACAGCCGCCACTCAAATCGGTCAAGCTTTTGGCGTCAATCGCTGCCTGATTCACCACTATATTCCCCAACCGGCACCGCAAATTCCTGTAGTGGCTGAGTATCGCACTCCGGGCTGGAACTCCATGCGCGACATGGCAATTCCGGTTGCCGGCAATCCCCACGCAGAGGTGACGATAGCTCAAGATAAGGCAGTGGTTTCTCCTAATGTTTACACAGAGCCACTGTTAAAAGCCGCTGAGCCCCTCTGTCATCTCTTTGGGCTGAAATCGATGGTTGTAGTTCGCACCTCCTACCAAGGCGAGCCAAACGGAGTCATTGGCTTGCAGCAGTGCGACGGCTTCCGTCACTGGAGTGAGGAGGAAATTGAGCTGCTGGAAGCCGTCGCCGCCCAAATGGGGATTGCCATCGCCCAAGCTCGCCTCCTCGAACAGGAAAAACAGCAGCGCCAAGAACTAACCCTGAAAAACTCTGCCTTGGAACAAGCCCGACGGGAAGCCGAAGCCGCCAACATCGCCAAAAGCCGGTTCTTGTCTCATATGAGTCACGAACTGAGAACGCCACTCAACGCTATACTTGGATTCACTCAAGTGATAGCACGCG
>CAZJNL010000432.1:0-5092 GCA_964546515.1 uncultured Oscillatoria sp. | reverse complement strand
CTGAACCTGATTTTATCCAAGAGCAGAGAGATCACCTGCAGCGATGCCGGCAGCGTCTACTTGGTAGACTCCAGCGACGGCTATCCCAAATTGCTATTTAAGGTGGCGCAGAACGCTTCTCGCCCCAACGTTTCATTCCGGGAGTTTGCTATACCCCTGACGCAGCAAAGCTTGGCGGGGTATGTGGCGCTCACAGGGGAAAGCTTGAACCTTCCAGACGCCTACGCTTTGCCCTCGGGAGTCCCTTACCAGCTAGACCGAAGTTTTGACCGGGACATTGATTACCACACCCGCTCGGTTCTGGTTTTGCCCATGCAAAACCGGCAAGGGGAAATCGTGGGCGTGCTGCAACTGATCAACCGGAAGGTAGATGCAAAGACTGACATAACAGCGGAGAACGTGCGGGAACTCACCCAGCCTTACTCGGAGTGGGAGGAGCGCATCGTGCGCTCCCTGGCATCCCAGGCGGCGATCTCGATAGAGCGCAACCAGCTGCAGGAGAATATCAAACAACTGTTCGAGGGGTTTGTGAAAGCCTCTGTGCAGGTGATTGAAGCGCGAGATCCCTGCACGTCTGGCCATTCCGAGCGGGTGGCGGCGCTTACAGTCCGCCTGTGCGAAGAAATTAATTCCACAACCGCAGGGCCACTTCGCCACATCCACTTCAGCGATCGCCAAATTCAAGAAATTCGCTACGCGGCAATGCTCCACGATTTTGGCAAAGTTGGGGTGCCGGAAGCGATTTTGGTGAAAGAGAAAAAACTTTACCCCTCACAGCTGGAAGTTATTCGTCACCGCTTTGCCTTGGTTCGGCGCACCCTGGAACTGGAGTGCGCCCAAGCGAAAATGGGATATTTGCTGGAGCATCCCAGCCACCGGCCAGATGCCTCGGAGTCTGGCTGTCCGTGTCAAGCGCAGATGGAACAGTTAGATGCCGGTCTGCAACAAACCATTGAGGAACTAGATCGATACTGGAATGTGCTTGTAGAGGCGAACGAGCCGAGGATTTTGGCTGAGACTCCCTTGGCCCTGATCAAAGAGCTGTGTCGCTACACCTATCGAGATGTGGATGGGCAAATTAAGTCACTGATTTCTCCCGGCGAGATGGCTCAGCTGATGGTGCTTAAGGGAAGCCTGACTGATGAAGAGCGCTCTAAAATTGAGTCTCACGTCACCCAAACCTACGAGTTTCTCAAGCGGATTCCCTGGACTAAAGACCTGCAAGATATCCCTGAGATTGCTTACGGCCATCACGAAAAACTCGATGGCACCGGCTACCCCCGCCGCTTGCAACAGGCCGAAATTCCCCTGCCAACTCAGGTTCTTACCATAGCCGATATTTATGACGCCCTCACTGCCGGCGACCGGCCCTACAAGCGCGGTCTGTCGGTGGCAGATGCTCTCCAGATTCTGCGACAGGAAGCTGTAAGCCACAAGCTCAACGCTGACTTTCTGGATCTGTTTGAGCGCCGGCAAGTCTTTTCTGTGCTGGGACACACTTTGGAAGTTGAGTTGTCCGGTGGGTTTGGATGATTGAACCGCCAAGACGCCAAGACGCCAAGGAAGAGGCAGAGGGGCAGAAGGGGAGGAATTAGTAGGGGCGGGCTCACGCAAAAAGATAGGCCACACAACCCAAAATGTCAATAAACCCGCCCACACTGGCAATTGACAATTGGTAATTAGTAATTGTGCCGGCGGGGGCGAGGGAGAGGGTGAGACTTGATAATTTGAGAGGAGTTGCGAAATAGCTAGGTCTGTGCTACAATAGGAGATTTGGTAGGGGCGGGTTTAGCCAAAAGGTAGGCCACACAGCAAAAAATGCCAATAAACCCGCCCCCACCCTAATGAGCTGTCAGGGAAAAGGCAAATGCTGTCCTCAGAATTCGGGTTCTCAGCCGGGAGGAGGATGAAAGAAAATCCTCGGATAGGATAAGATTAGCATCGTCGAGCCATACGCTCTCCACTGGAGCGGGGACAGTTGATTAATGAATTCTCCCCCTGTCCGAAGTGTACGGCTAAAAGCTGCACGTTGAGTCAGGGGTGCCGGTGCGTCCTGCAACAAGACAGATGCCTATTGGCTGGCCTTAGGAAGACTGCCATCTGCAACCGGCGGCTAGAAATGGCTTGCTAAAGCAAGCAGCAAAGATTTCTAGAGAGCTTGGCTTGGAAAAATCGCAGGCTATGTGTTAAAAATAAAGAGATGGCCCGTTAGTCTCTCAAAAATAGGTGTGAGGACAAGAGGGAAAATGTCTAAGATACTTTGGAATTCATTACTGGTAAGCCCTGCGGTTCTGGGGGCAGCCTTAGTGGTTTCAGGTTCGGCAATGGCAGCCGAATCAGGAGCGACTGCGGACGTGGCCAAACCGGAAACTGCAGCGTCAACCCAGCTTTCAGCACCGGCTCCGAGCGCGGTGGGGCCAGAAAAACGGAACAATTTGGCAGTCGCCTCGGCGGCTGTGACAGAAATCGCTGGAACTGGAAGTGAGCTGGCGGTAGCGAGAGCAACAGAAAGTCAGGCTTCAGCCGCCGAGGTGCCGGTTCTGACTGCTGCAAGCTCTCTGGAAAAACCGGAAGTGGCGGAAATGCCTGCATTTGCGCCCGAAGGGGCGGTGCTGACGGCGGCGGTAGCTCAGGAAAAGCCGCAAGTCGCAACGGCTGCGGCTGAAAACGCGGCAAGGGCGACAGAAATGCCGGCGGCTGTGGCAGAGGTGCCGGTGCTGACAGCAGCCAGGGATCTGGAAAAGCCGCAAGTCGCAACGGCTGCGGCTGAAAACGCGGCAAGGGCAACAGAAATGCCGGCGGCTGTGGCAGAGGTGCCGGTGCTGACGGCGGCGGTAGCTCAGGAAAAGTTGGAAGTCGCCCCGGTAAAGCCTGAGGAGCAAATTAATTTAACTGCAAAAGATGTGGCTGTGGCAGAAAAGGCGGAAGTGCCGCAGCAGGTGGCGCTTCCGCTGCCGGCGACGGCAAATCCCGCTGCGGGTTCGCCAGCATCTTCTGACGTTTTGCAGCAACTCAACCGCTACACGAACGAAGGCTCCTCGAACCGCAACTCTGCCGGTCAGGTTACCTCGGTGTCTCAGCTGTCAGACGTGCAGCCGACAGACTGGGCCTTCCAAGCGCTGCAGAACCTGGTGGAGCGCTACGGCTGTATTGCAGGCTATCCGGACGGCACCTACCGGGGGAACCGCGCACTGACGCGATATGAGTTTGCTGCCGGTTTGAACGCCTGTTTGGAAAGAATCGTTCAGCTGATTTCGCGAGTTGACACTTCCAGCTTTGTCACCAAAGCAGATTTAGCGACTCTGAATCGGCTGCTGGAAGAGTTCCAGGCAGAACTGGCCACTTTGCGCGGTCGCGTGGACGCACTGGAAGCTCGCACCGCCGAACTGGAAGGCAATCAGTTCTCCACGACGACCAAACTGGTGGGTGAAGCGATTTTTGCCGGTACGGACTCGATTGGCAAGACAGCTGACGTCCCTTCGTTTCAAGAGCGGGTTCGTCTCACCTTAAACACGAGCTTCACGGGTCGGGACTTGCTGATCACCAGGCTGCAAATGGGCAACGCCATCCCTCTGAGCGTGATAGCAAACTCCCGCGAGGGCACACAGACGTTTAACTCGGGTGGCGATACAGGCAATGCAGTTCAGCTGAATACGCTGGAGTATTTCTTCCCGTTTGGGGAACGGCTGGATTTGGTTGTGGCAGCCAACGCGGGGGTTTGGGAGGACTTCACTCCCACACTGAACCCTTACATGGAAGACTTTGATGGCGGTAATGGGTCACTGTCAACCTTCGGTCAGCGCAACCCGATTTATCGCCTCGGCGGCGGACAGGGTATCGGGGCAAATATCCGCTTCGGTCGCAGCAACCTGTTCAATGTACTGAAACCGAGTTCGCTCACCCTGGGCTACCTGGCGTCTCACGGCAACAACCCCGCTGGGGGCAGTAGCTCTGACGCTGGTGGCTTTTTGCGTGGCGATTATTCCGCCTTGGCGCAGCTGAACTTTACCCTTGGCGGCGTATCTATGGCTGCCACCTATGTCCACTCCTATTTCAAAACCGGCAACTTTGGCTTTGATAACGGGCTGGCCAACGGTATTGGTAACACCAGCGGTTTTGTGGGCACTAACGTAGCCAATGCTTTGAATGGTGTGGCTGACACCAATCCGATCGTAGCGAACTCGTATGGCTTGCAGGGATCACTGCAATTGAGCCCCCGATTCGGCATTAGCGGCTGGGTTGGCCTAACAGATATCAACCTGATGGGTAATGGCACCGGCCGGCGCGGGGATGGTGAAATCTGGAACTACGCACTCACCCTGGCCTTCCCAGATCTGTTGAAAGAGGGGAACCTGGGCGGTATCGTTGTGGGTGCCCAACCTTACCTGGGATATCTGGAAACAACTGGCCCTGCCCCCATCAGCTTCAACAATGGTCGCGGTAACGGTGCTATTCCCTGGCACATTGAAGGGTTCTACAAGTGGCAGCTGACGGATAATATTTCGCTGACGCCCGGTGTGATCTGGCTGTTGAATCCTAACCAGCAGGACGGGAGCGGCAACAATGTCGAGGACACCGTTATCGGTACGATCCGGGGGACGTTCACTTTCTAGGTGTCCTGAGATACAGGATTGCTTGAATACTTTGAAGCTCCGCGCAGTGCGGGGCTTTTTTACTTTTGCTGCGATTCTGGGGAAACCCCGGTGCCAAACCGGGGTATAATAGCGTTGATGCAGGACTTTCGGCACTGGGCGCTGGGCGCTGGGCGCTGGGCGCTGGGCACTGGGGGGGCGGGTTTATCAGTGTTTTGAGCTGTGTGGCAAATCTTTCTGGCCAAACCCGCCCCTAAAGAGTGCGCCGGCCTTCTGGTGCCACCGCGCCACAGGATACAGTGGCGGGCTGCGCAAGTCCTGCAATTCGACTCGCAAACGAGTCAGCGACATATAGCATATAAATGCTATTTTGTCAACCAACCCTGTAAATAAATTCCCTGGCAGTAGGAGCGCGGTGACTGCGCCCTTACTAAAGTTCGGGATAGCGGGGGAGAATCGAGAAGCCCTTGAGGTTGAATCTAGCCTGTGCAACTTAGACC
>CAZJNL010000431.1:0-5096 GCA_964546515.1 uncultured Oscillatoria sp. | reverse complement strand
GCCCCCCTCAGGTTGGCCCTTCTCAGGTCGGCTCTGGTCATATCTGTCTCCCTGAGGTCGGCTTCACTGAGGTTGATCTGATTCAAATGGGCAAAAACCAGATCCGCACCTCTCATTTCTGCATCCTTGAGGTTAGCATTCTCCAAGAAAGCTTTCCTCATCTTTGCACCGCTGAGGTCTACCCCCCTGAGGTCCGCTCCACTCAGGTTGGCAGCACTTAGGTTGGCTCCACTCAAGTCTGCGCCGCCCAGATCCACTCCACTCAGGTTGACCCCTTGCAGAGACACGTTAGTGGCGACCCAGTAAGCCCCCGCCTCAGTCAGGTCAATATCTTCCGAGAACCGGGTTTTTACGTCGCAGACAGCCTTTTGCAGGATCGTCCCATTCAGGGAAGCCCCTCTCAGGTCGGCACCGCTCAGGTTGGCCCTAAATAGGTTGGCGTTCTCTAGATTGGCACCCATTAATTTGGCCTGTCTCAAGTTCGCCCCCCGCAAGTCGGCTCTCTTCAGGTTGGAGCCACTCAAATCCACCCCACTCAGGTTGGCTCCCGGCAGTGATACGTTGGAAGTAATGCAGTAAGCTCCTGTCTGTAATGGGTCAATAGCTTTGGAGAAACGAGTGCGGGCATCGTAGATAGCTCTTTCCAGGATTGCCCCACTTAGCTCTGTCTCGCTCAAGTCTGTCCCGCTCAGGTTGACTCCACTGAGATTCGCTCCCCTTAGGTTGGCACCAATGATGTTTGCCTCTCTCAGGTTGGCCCCACTCAGGTCGGCTTCACAGAAGTTGGTTCCCACTAGGTTGGTGCCACTTAAGTTGGCTCCTCTCAGGGTTGCCTTAGTCAGATTCGCCAAATTTAGACAGGCTTTGGTGAGGTTGGCTCCATTCAGGTTGCTGCCCTTCAGGTCAGCGTCAACCAAGTCTGTGTAACTCAGGTTGGCTTCGCTCAAGTCTGTTCCACTCAGGTCGGTACTCCTCAGGTTTGAACCCCTCATGTTCGCGCCACTCAGGTTTTCCCCCTTCAGAGAACCCGGCAGGAAGTTGGCTTTATTGAATTCCATTCCGTTCAAATCTTGGCTATTACCTAACACAATAAACCTCTAATTTAGCCCCTATCTAAATATTTGCTTTCCCGCCTGTAACCGAATTTTAATTAAATCGGAACGGGAAATTTATAACTGATAGGTCAGAATCCAGATATCTTCTAAGAGTGGGAACCTCCTCCTCTTGGCTATTATACATTCAGAATGGGGCATCCTTTCCTCCCTGACACAATTGCTGAATTCAGGCTTCTGGCTGTCTCGTCAATCCCAAGAGCTGAAGGATGATTGATTTCGCAAAGAGAAGATTAGGGAAGCTATTTTAACTCACACCGGCTGCCAGTGCCTGGAATCTTCCCTATTTGCAGACGTTGACTTCTACCGAGGGAGCAACGCTGACAAAGCGTGCCCTGAACAGCCGGCAGCTGTTAGAACACCGGCTTGCCCTGCTGTCTACCTGAGAAACGGGACTTTTCCCCGCCCGCCCCTGCCTGCTTGGACAACCGGCAACTGTACGAACATTTAGCAGTAGGGTGCTACAGGTAGTATTCCCTCACCGGCACTTGGGAATGCCGGTGCAGATATAGTTGACAGTGGGGTGCAAATGTGCTATACGGGCGAGCCGGTGGTGTGGCAGCTGAATCCACGCTTGCGTCCGGCGGGGCAAGCTGGTTCACCCGGATGGAAGTCTGCTGTTTGCTGAGGCGGAAAAAGGTGGCACTGAGCGTGTGCAATATAAGGGCTAGTCACGGGCGCAATTCGGGTGGCTTTTCGATAAGGAGAATCGCGGGAACTGATAGGGCTGAGGACAGGTCAGAATCTGTTAGTTATATTGGAATTGAGAGGTGTTCGGGCTGCCGGTGGACTGCCCTGCGGATTCCAGGGCTGAGTGTGATGGCACAGGGGTTAGCCGCCGGCAGAAATGTAGAGACGCGACATGCCCTTGTCTCTACAAGAGTATTGCCCGATTTTTACAGTAAATTCACGGGTTTGTGACAGTTTGGGAGGCAGACAAGATGAGACGAAAGATTCTGGCAACCGCAGCACTACTTTTTACCCTCAGTTTAGCAGCGCCGGTTAAAGCTGCAAATTCCGCAGAACCGAGACTGTTTCTTGCAGGTCAGGAGAACCAAGAATTGGGAGGGATTAGTCCTATCCTGAGTGCTGAAAAGCGGGACGATCAGGAGGTTTACAACGCGATTAACGAGATTTATCGCGACGTGCTGGATCGAGATGCTGATTATCGCGGACTCAGAACCTGGGCGAGGAAATTAGAAAGGGGTGCGACGCTTAGGGAGATTCGCGAGGATATCGCTCGCAGTCCAGAAGCGCAAGACAGGATTAGGGAGGTTTATAGGGAAGTGCTCGATCGAGAAGCGGATGCCGGTGGAATCAGGACATGGGTAAATGAGTTGGCAGACGGTAACTCCCTCAGTGACGTTCGCAAAAAAATTGCGGACAGTCAGGAAGCGGAAACTGCTATTAACCGGATTTACCGGCAAGTGCTCGGTCGAAATGCCGACCGCGATGGGATGAGGACTTGGAAAAGGAAATTGCGCGACGGTGCGACAATCAGCGAAATCCGCGAACAAATTGCCGGCAGTGAAGAAGCCAGACAGCGCCGGCGGCCAAGACGCTAATCCCGACTAAACGGAACATCAAGAAACCAGGTTTTTTCAAAAAACCTGGTTTCTAACGCTTATTATCTGGCGAAACTGTCTACTTTTCCCCCTGACAGCGTTCCAGATAGATTTGAGCCACTCGATCGCCGGGGTTAATCTGCAGGCAATCTTGAAACAGTTGCGCCGCCTCGCTGAAAGCCCTACTATTGTAGAGCAACAGAGCTTCTTCAAAATCTGTTCTCGTAAGGGACTTGCCCTCTTTGACTTCCGGCGGGTCAGCATCAAAGACTTCATAGACTGTCACCATTTCCGATTTGCCCTTAACTTTTACCTTATCAATCAAGCGGATGGCATAATCGCCGGGATTATTTAACGCCATAAAAGTGTGGTGAGAGATTAACATCGAGACGCCATAATTTTTTGTCAGCCCTTCAAGGCGGGAGGCTAAGTTGACAGCATCGCTAATCACAGTGCCATTCATCCGGCTTTGCCCTCCCACTGTGCCCAGCATCAAGGAACCTGTATTGATGCCAATCCCAATTTGGATGGGTGGGCGTCCCGGTCTGCCCCGCGTGGTATTGTATTCAGCCAGCAGGTTGAGCATGGCAATCCCCGCCTTAACGGCATTGTCCGCGCCGGCACCAAACAGCGCCATAATCGCATCCCCAATGTATTTGTCAATAAACCCCTGATGTTCGGCGATCGCCGGCTCCATGCGAGACAGATAGGCATTGATAAATTTGAAATTGTCTTCCGGCGTCATGGTTTCCGACAAAGTGGTGAAGTCGCGAATGTCGGAAAAGAGAATCGACATCTCCAGCTGCACGCAGTCGCCTAATTTAGCCTCAGTAATGCTTTCGTATCCCAGAAAATAAAGAAATTCGTGGGGCACAAAGCGCCCGTAGGCATCAGTGATCTGTTCTTCAGCGTCCAGCGCCAGTTCCAAATCGCAATTCAGCGCGAACATGTCCTCCACTAACTTGTCCCTGTCAGCTTCAGCTTTTTTGCGTTCCGTGATATCCTGAAAGGCGGCAATTGCGTAGGCAATGTTGCCAAACTCATCCCGGACAGGGGTGCCCATACTCTCGATGGAGATAATCTTGTTTCCTTGGCGGATTTCTATATCATTAGCGATGGAAGCTTCGCCCTTGAGCGCCCGCAAGAGGGGCGATTTATCCGGCGGGTACAGTCGATCGGTTCCCGCAATATAGAGTTGAAAAACTTCTGATAATTCCTCGCCGGTGGCGTCAGGCACGACTCCTTTGCCAAGCAGGCGGACTGCGGCGCGATTGCTGTAGCAGACTTTGCCGGTGGCATCGACTACTGTTACCCCCACCGGCACCGCTTCTAGGAATTGAGCCAGTTTCTTCTCACTTTGGCGCTGCAACTCGCGACTGTGGTAGCCGGCAATCCAAATCGCAGATCCCGCAAAAGCCACTAAGGGGGCAACCCCAGGAATCCACCAACTTAAAAGAAAGGCGGCAAAGCTGCCAAATGCCAGACTGCTCCCGGACAGTAAAATGTAAGCGCCAAGAACTGTCCATCTCAAGAAAACGTTATTTTTGAACAGCTTGGCTTCTAGGATAGCCCAACTCCCCGCAGCGCCGATAAAAGACCAGCCCAAAACCCACAGCCACTCGGCAGGCTCATGCCAAACCCGAATAAACGGACGCCCCTGCAAGGCAGCGCTCAAAATTTGGCTGGTTAAATTAGCGTGAATCACTGCACCGGGAGTTCGCTGGGGACTGCCGGCAAAACTGCTAGAATAGGGAGTTAAGAAAAAGTCGTTGAGGCTTTGCCCAGTTGCGCCAATCAGCACGATGCGGTCGCGCAACTTATCTGGCGGTATCCGCTTTTCCAAAACATCCGTCAGCGATACAGTATCGAAGCTTTCTCGCGCCCCCCTGAAGTTCAGCAATATCTGGTAGCCACCGGCATTCACGCCAACATAGCCCCCATCATTTCCCGAAAAAGGTACAAATACCGCCTGACCCAATTTCAAGTCCGTCTTTTTGGCCCCAACCATCTGCAGCGTAATGCCTTCTGCTTGCAGATACATCAGCGCCAAAGTCGCTCCCAGGCTTAATTTCGTTTGCCCGCCCTCTTCTCTAACAGATAGCAAACCCCGGCGCACTTTGCCATCGGCATCCAGCACCAAGTCAGCCAGCGCCACTTGACCTAACTCCTTCAAAGTTGGGGGTGGGGCGACACTATTCCCAACCGCTTTCTCGACGCCAATCAAGTTCGGCGTGGATTTAAACACCTCCACCAGCGCCCGATTCCCCGGTTCCACCGGCAAATCCCGATAAAGATCCAAGCCGATCGCTCTCGGCTGATGTTCCTTCAAATTGTTGAGCAATTTTGCCAGCACAGCGTCAGGAATTGGCCACTGCCCGACATGAGTGATATCTGGCTCGTCAATGGTGACAATAACAAT
>CAZJNL010000430.1:3741-5113 GCA_964546515.1 uncultured Oscillatoria sp. | reverse complement strand
GCCCACCGGCTGCAACGCCCCCAGCGGTGCGCCACTCATTCACCTTCTGGGAAAACAGCGCCCTTTTTTCCTTGCGCTCCTTATCCTTATCCGCCGCAAAAAAAGCTGCAACCGCCACATTTCCTGTTAGCCGCGCTTCTTGCAACTCCGACTCTGCCTTTTGGAAGCGCTGGCGCTTTTCCTCATCTTCCGCATCGCTTAACTTGCCAATTTCATCGCGGTACGCCTTGGCGCGGCTAACCTGCAGCTTGAGCCAGCAGCGGCGCGTCGTAGATATCCGACTCCTTAATAAATTGCTGAATTTCCTCGCCAGTCAAGCCGACTAGAGAATCCCCGCACTTGAGGGCGTGATCGAGAAAAGTAAACGGATAGTCTTTCGCCAGCGTCACCAGCCACAAAGAGAGCTTCGCCAAATTTACCGCAAACGGGTTTTTATCCACCCCGTAAAGACACCGCTGCGCCACCAGCCGGCGTGCGTGGGTGAGAGGCTCTGCACTTCCCTCACCCCCCACCCCCTTCTCCCCAGTCGGGAGAAGCGGTGAAGAGTTCTGTTTGTTTTCCTCACCTTGCAGGAAAGGAGTTGGGGGAGAGGTTTTCCCCTGTCTTTCCCACGCCCGCACCAACTTTTCTGCCAATTGCCGGCAAGTTTCCACCAAAAACGCGCCCGAACCCATTGCCGGATCGCAGACTTTCAGGGATAAAATTTGCTCCGGCGTCGGGTTTTCTCCCAACTCGCGCAGCACCGGCTCTAAAGTTGTGCGCACAATCGGTTCGGTGAGGCTGCGCGGCGTGTAGTGATCGCCAGATCGCCGGCGCTCCTCTCCGGGCTGCAAATATAGCGAACCCGCCGGCAAAATATTGGGCGTGCTTGGCGAAACTTTGCGCCCGATCGCCGCCACAATATCCTCAACCGTCTTGGCGTCTTTCAACTGCGCCAGGGCATTTCCCGACACCTCGCAACCGGCAGAATCTTTCCGCAGCTTAGCGCGTTCGCTGGGTTTTGCCGCCAGCACTTCCTGCAAATTCACCACAACAGTAACAGAGGATTTGGCACTTTTTGGCTTGCTCCAAACCCCTATGGAAGGGGCGGCGGCTCGCTCCACCTCATACCCCATTACAGCCTCATAAACTGAGCCAATTTGCTCCACATCCAGAGCGCGGTAGGAAAGGCGCTCACCGTCGAGTACCAGCAGCCGGTGCAGCACCCGAAAAATCACCCCATCGGAAATGCGAGGCACATTAATAGTAGGGTGCGTTGCCATTTTACGGGAGTGAGTTGCAGCTTCAGCAGGAGATGTGGCAACGCACCCGGCGAAACCATCGGAAATGCGAGGCACATTAATAGTAGGGTGCGTTGCCATTTTACGGGAGT
>CAZJNL010000430.1:0-3641 GCA_964546515.1 uncultured Oscillatoria sp. | reverse complement strand
AGGAGATGTGGCAACGCACCCGGCGAAACCATCGGAAATGCGAGGCACATTAATACTAGAAGATGCAGCAGCGCTCCCAGGGAGACTTCTGCCTTCCAAAAACGGGTACTCATCCGGGTCAAATAATTGCCCGTGACGCGCCGGCAAATACAAATTCCCGTGCGATACCCCATCATAAACCAGGCGAAATAAACTCAGCAACCACGCCCAAGCGCCATACCGGCTGTCCATCGTATCCGGGTAGTTGCCGGCATCTTCCCGCAATTTTTCAAAAAGCCCCGTCACCGAATAGTTGCGGGCGTAAATAGCATCTTGAGGCATCAGCCCCTCGTCTTCCGCGTACAGCAAAAACACCAGCCGCAGCCAAACCGCAACCAGCCCCCCATAAATGTGCTGCGGGTTGGTTTTGGCAAGTTTCTGCAGCGACAGAACAGTTCGCCCCTCTCCCTCATCTGCTATCTGGAATCCGCGCAGCAATTCCCAAAGCGCATCGAGAACCTGTTCCGACAGTTTCGTCGAAACCTCATTCTGGTACTTGCGGCTTTCTTGCAGCAAAGCAGGCAGCCGGCGATCGCTGGGGTAATTAAAAAGCCGGTCGGCTCCCAGCAGCATTTCCATCGCCCCCAGTATCAGACGCCCCGACACTTCGCACATTGCCTGAACGGGAAAAGTCAGGTATCCGGAAGACTCGCCTCTCGGCGCATAAACCAGTCGCAAATCCGCGCCATTGCACAGCACCCCGACGGGAATTCCCGTCTCCCGCAACAGCCGCTCAAACTTCGCTTGCCGCGAAGCGCCCCACTTCCCAGACTTCTCCGCCTCGGTGCCGGCGTCATCGAAAGGGGTGCCGGTGGGAATCACCTGGACTAACATCAGCCATCCCGCACTTTCCGAATCGGGCACCGCAAAAGTTGGTGTCAGGATTTCGCCATATTCTGGCAGCGTGGCTGATAGATTATCCGGCAATTCAGATGTCGGCACTAAGTCTGTCGGCTCCCATGCCAAAACCAGCAAAGGCAGCAAAATCTGAAATGCAGTATGTACTGCTTTCCGCAGCAACAATTTCCCGCAAAGTCTGCTGCAATTCCACCACATTTCGGCTCGCCACCGCCTGCGCCTTTACCAGAGCGGGGGGAGACACCACCAGCCCCACCGGCTGGAGGAAGCCTAGCCATTCTTTATGTCTGAGAAGTTCTGGATCTGTTGCCATTGTTAGGGGTTAGGGGTTAGGGGTTAGGGGTAGGGTGCGTTCCAGAGTGCGAGAACGCACCTCCATCGGGAAGGGTGGCATAGGGAACGCACCCTACGGGTTAGGGGTTAGGGGTTAGGGGGAGAAATAAGTCCGGCAGGGGGATGGAAATTTCCGGGAACGCCAGGGGGGCGATAACACCATTATACTGGAGAGCGGTTTCAGATTGATAGCCTGCCGGTGTGGGGTTGCGGAAAATATAGGCTTGCCGGTTCGCCACATCCAAAATCCAGTAATCCGCAATATTGGCTCTGGCGTAGATAGGGCCTTTTTCCGAGCGGTCAATTTCCAGCGTTGTATAAGCCACCTCAATCAGCAAAAAGATGTCGCTAGCATTGGGGTGGCGGTTCCCATAGTCCCCCGGATCGGTGCGGACCACTGCAATGTCGGGTTCCGGTTCTGAGGTAGATAAAGTGATAGGCAATTGGACTCGAATATCGGCTCGCCCTCTTAACTGGTTTTGCAGATATCTGTTAATCCGCTGGGTGGTGCCGGCGTGGGGCGGACGTTGGGGGCTCATTTTTACAATTCTACCTTCTAGCAGTTCAACTTTGTCATCCTCTGTCAAAAAGCCGGCGTCTATCAGCCGGTGATATTCATCCACAGTCCACAGTTTAATTTCGGTTGCCGTCATTGGAATTCCCTCTTTGTCAGCGATGTGGCATTCACAATAAGAGCCGGAGGAACTTTTATTTCAGAAAGGTCTGAAAAAGGATAGCGCACAAAGATGACTTCATTCTTTGAGTAACTCGCCATACACTTCCTCATCGGGGTGTTCCCAAATCTGCTGCAAGGAAGGCTGGCTAGCATTCAGCCAGAACAGATTATCGTCACTTTCCGGCAAAATAGTGACAAGCACTTTCCTCCCTTCCGGCAAATTGGCCGGCTCCAATAGCTCAATCTTCCCCTCTCGCACAATAGCCCAAGCAGTATTTAGCATTTTTCCAACCTCATAGGATGAGGGCAGCCACGGGAGGCTGCCCCTACAATCGGGAGCATCCCAGCGCGAGGGAACGCACCCTACACCTAACCGGGAACCGGATATAAATATACTAACCCCACCGGCTCGACGCGCACCGCCTTAACCTGGTAAGTCGCCTCAATCCGCACCGGCTCATCTGTCAGCTCCCGTTCCAGACTCGCCAGACGCTTCTTCCAGTAGCGCCGGTCAGCTTCAATTTGGCGCAGCTCGTCCTCCTCAAACAGAGACAATTGCACCGCCTCAGTTTCCTTCTCGCGAGACAAAATCTGCTGGCGCTGATCGAGCAAAATCGCCCGCATTTCCGCCGCTTCCTTTTTCCCTCTCTCCGCCAGTTTTCGCTGCGCCCGTTTCGCCAATTCCTCAGCCCGCAATTTCAAATGCGGAATCAGCTCCCCCACATCCTGCGCCGCACTTTCGCGCAACCGCAACTTCACCCATTCCGGAACCTCTCGCAACCGGGGAGACGCCAGAGAAATTTCCAGCAACTCCAGCACATTTTCCTTCTCATTTTCCCCCAAAGGTCGCAACTTTTTGCGCCCCCTCGCACTCGGCTCAGCCCACTCCGCCGCCACCGCAATCACCTCATCATGCAATCTAGACGCACGCTCGCCATACAGCGAAAGACGACCGAGCCCCATAACCTTTGGAACGGGGTCATCCGTAAGGCAGACGCAAGCGCGAGTCAGCTCGTCATGCAAAAAGCCCTGCGCCAGAAACCGCCCCAAAAGGCGCTGCGCCAGCCGGTGCTCCAAATGCAAGTGCACCACCTCCCCATCCAGCGAACCCGGATCGCGAAAAACAACCGGGCGCACCGGCGCACACCGCCGCCAATCCCACAGGTTTTGCCCCTTTTTCCGGGGCGCTCTCAAAGTGTCCAGAGTGGCGCTCCAAGTGGGATCAGCCCCGAACCGCTCCTCCAGAGCGGGAAGCGCCCACTGCGCCACCGGCTCAAAAGCCGCCGAGCTCGGATTCACCGGCTCTACAGGTTTCGCCCCCAAAATTTCCAGAGACGCCGATATCGCATCGCGAAAATGTCCGTCATCAAATCCCAGCCAATCCTGAGAAGTTTCCAGCATTTTTCGCAAGCCCTCTATTTGCTTAGCCAGCTCCGCCTTTCCAACTTTCGCCGCTTCCAACTCTTCCCCGATAATTTTGCTGTGAGGCGAGCTGTCAAAATCTCCAGCAGCCCCCAATCCTTCAATCGATGCGGCGAGACTTTCCGCCTCCTGATATCCAATCCCCTTTTCCAGCAGCCGCGACAAATTTTTCTGCACCACCGGCGTCAGACTTCCCAGCTCCTTTTGAATCGTCGCCGTCTTCCTCACCAGCACATCCAGCACCCGATCTTCCGCCCGCTGCGGCAAAACAAAATAGTGGCACCGCACAACAGGAGAGCGCTGCAATTTCCGG
>CAZJNL010000429.1:0-5115 GCA_964546515.1 uncultured Oscillatoria sp. | reverse complement strand
GGATCGAACCGTACTCCACACAAGAGTGAAAACTGCTATATATCCGTCAGGGATAGCAACTTGAAGATCCGCGATTTATCGCGTCTTGCAATTGAATGCTGTACAAATATCTGCAACCTGTGAGCGAACCGCAAGCCCGCGTCTGGCTGCCTTTAATGACAGGCAAGATGCCTGGACTACGGGGGACTTTTAATGACAGGCAAGATGCCTGGACTACGGGGGGGTTGGGGTTGCGCACCACAGCCCTTTGAAAACCGCTATATCTGCAAAGGAGAAGTAAGGGTGGGGTTAAAGATTTAAAATTTATTTTCACCGGCTCGCACCGCAACACCATTTGCCAAAAAATCAGGCATCATAGAGGCAAATGGACTGCAAAGGGCTGGAGGGATCTATGTCACCTTGCCCACTGTTCCGCAATCGCACCGAAGCAGGCGATAAACTGGCTGAGCGGGTTGTGTCTGAGTTGGGCAAGCGGGATGACGCCCAAGGCTCTGCCAAGCAGGTGGTTTATGCTTTGCCTCGGGGTGGGTTGCCGGTGGCTGCGCCGGTGGCGCGTCTCCTGGGTTGCCCCCTAGATGTAGTGGTAGCGAAAAAAATTGCCCGCCCAGAAAACCCAGAACTGGCCATAGGCGTGTCGCACAGCAGATGGCCACGCACTCTGGTCGCCGCACCCCTAACTCCGCCGGCTCAATCCCAAGGTGCGGGAGGCGGCGCTGCGTCACGCTCTGGAGAAAGCCCGGGAGCTGCTGGCTCAGCTGGCACCGGCACGCCCTGGCGTCAGCCCCCAGGGTGCGATTGCTATCCTGGTGGACGATGGGATTGCCACCGGCATGACGGTAGCGGTAGCTGCGGAAGCTTTGAGGGCGCAACAGCCCAGAGCGGTGTGGGTGGCTGCGCCGGTGGCACCGCTGGACTTGCTGCCATCCCTGCGCCAGTGGGGCGAGCGGGCTATCGTGCCAGCCACTCCCGACAGGTTTCTGAGTGTCAGCCGGTTTTATGCCGAGTTTCCCCAGGTTGATATGGAAGAAGCTCTGGCGTGCCTACAGCAACAGAACGCTGGGCTGGCTAATACCTAATTGCTGCGGGAAAATTTGTCATTAGAAGTAGGGGGGGTTCCGTCTGGGAGCCCCCTACTGCCTGCCCTATGCCTCCATCACTTTGGAAGCCGTCGTTGGCTTACCACTCCATTTGCTTTATGGCACTGGTTTTCGGATATTACTATCAGGAAGTATCCGGATATAGTCAAAAATAAACCGTATGCAAATAATGTATTAAGGAGGAACAAAGCTCAAGAGATACCGCAACATTTACTAATAATGTGGTAACATAACTTCCTACTGCCTGCCTTATGCCTCCATCACTCTGGAAGCAGTCGTTGGCGTACCACTCCATTTAATATTTGGCACTTTTTCGGAAATTAATCACTGGAAGTAGCCGGATTATTTGAAAAGCAAGCTGTATTAAAAAAAGAATTGATTGCAGGCATTATGAGTCCAATATTCAAGAGGTTTGGCGACAGTATAGGATTCGCCATAAATCCTGATACTTGTGAAATTGCTTTATTGATAGGCACTCCGATTCTCAGTCACTTAATCGGGAGCATTCCCGAACAAAGCATCAAAAACACTGCCTATAATCGGCAGGTTGTAAAGTGGTTCAAATATGAAGGTATCGCTCCTGGCACGAGAGAAATTAATTTTTCTTGCCGCCTTCGGATTATGAAGTTCACCGACAAAATTTGGCCAGGTCGTGGCACCTGGTGTACTTATGATAATGCCTGGGATGTTAGGGCTGGACTCAATTTAGAAGTTCAGGACAGAAAAATTAGAGGAAATGTAAGAGTCAAAGACACCAACAGTGACTGGCCCAGTGGATTGGGAGGTATTTTTATTTCTGCTATTGATGCGATTTCAGGACTGGGTTCCTGGATGTTGGGGGGGGATTTTTATACCCTGTCAGATTTTATCGGACGTATGGCTGGGGCGTGGTTTAACAGTTCAGAATACAGCAGTATAAATGGGTTATTATCGGAACTGAATGAATTAAATAATCGTCATTTAATCTATCTGAGTCGAGTCGAGTATGAAAGCCAGTGGGTTGGGTACTGGTTTCAAGCAGAAGGTCGTAGCATTGACGAGGTACTGTCAAGACTCAAAAATTATTTCATAACTCAGGGTTGGATGTAGGGAATAAGTAACTAACACAAGGAGCTTACAATGCTAAGAAATAAGCCGCCTATGCGACATATCGTAGTGCTGATACCGGGAAGCCTGGGCAGCGTTCTACAGAAAGACGGTCAAGATATATGGCCGGACCCAGCTCAGGTAATTTGGAAGGCGATTACTAGCTTAGGAGAATCAGTTCGGAGACTAGAACAGTTGAAGCTAAACGGTGACGATTACCATGCAGATTACCTGGGCGATGGAATTACGGCAACCCGGTTGATGCCGGATGCTATTTTGATACCAGGATTTAAGAAGATTG
Source organism: uncultured Oscillatoria sp. (assembly GCA_964546515.1). Lineage (GTDB taxonomy): Bacteria > Cyanobacteriota > Cyanobacteriia > Cyanobacteriales > Oscillatoriaceae > Oscillatoria. Next base: position 2,631 of record CAZJNL010000429.1, on the reverse strand, counting down.
ACGGTTACTCTAAGATTTCGCAATGGCTCCAACACAACTTACAATTTAAATTAGAGAAAGAAAAGAACTTCTTTGATTTTCCCTATGACTGGCGGCGCGATAACAGAGTTTCGGCTCGGTTACTGCAACGACTGATTAACGATAAGTTGCCACAATGGCGAGAATCCAGCGGTTATTCAGATGCGAAGGTCATCCTGCTAGCACACAGCATGGGAGGGTTAGTTGCTCGCCATTATCTAGAGGTGTTAGAAGGTTGGAAAGACTGTAAAGCTTTGATTACTTTTGGTACTCCGTACCTTGGCTCTGTCAAAATACTCGACTACTTAGCCAATGGGTACAAAAAGATTCCCTTTCTTGATTTGACTGAGGTGGTACGATCCTTCACTTCGGCTTATCAGTTACTACCTATCTATGAAATGCTTAAAATTGGCGACAATTATCAACGGGTGGCAGAAACTCAGGAGGAAATACCCGGTGTGAACAAAACAAGAGCAAAGGAAGCACTGAATTTCCACCGGGATATTGAGAATGCTGTTAACAATCGAAACAGCGAAACCTACATTAAGATACCATTTGTGGGGGTACAGCAACAAGACACCTTTCAATCCGCTGAGTTAGTAAATGGCAAATTAGTTCCGTCTTGGGAACTGCCACCAAACATTGATTCTGTTTATGGGGATGGTGATGATACTGTTCCCAGCATCAGTGCTGTGCCAATTGAACTGCAATATAAAAGCCAAGAGCGATTTCTTCCCCAACGGCATGGTTCTCTGCACAATGATAATAATCTACTGACAAGTTTGAGGCGAATACTCGAGGAAATGAATATTCCATCAGGTCGAAAAGCCATTCGTGGTGAGCTGACTCAGGAGGAAGTCAGAAGACAAGAAGCTATCAGCCTTTATCTAGATGATGTGTATTTACACAATGAACCCATTGAACTGCGGGCTCGACTCCTCAATCTGCAAGGAACACCAAGAGAGGTTAGAGGCAGAATTGAATTGCTGGCAGGCACAAATCAGGAACGAATATTAGATAATGTTAACCTGCATCTGCATGATGAAGAGTGGGTATTAACCAAGGAAAACCTGCCGCCCGGATTGTACCGTTTAAAAGTTGAAGTAATCATGTCTGAAGTTGGAGCCAACCCGCCTCCAGATATATGCGATATCTTTGCAGTTGTGTAATTCAAGACCGAAAAGGAACCAAATAAACTATGCATGAATGGAAATGGTCTAAGCTTGACCATCTGGGTCTAGCCCGTTATGTTACGCCACAAGCAATTAATTTGTTAAGGCTCTCCATCAACCGCCTGGATTACGCTGAATCGAGAGATGAAAATACACGTCCCCCGCTGTCAAAGGAGGGACGAAAGAAGGTGGTGGAAGAGATTTACAACGCTTTGCTATCTAAAAATATCCAGTATGATATTGAGCAGTTTCAGGAATCAGCAAGCACGCAAATAATTCGCAAACCAACGGAGATTATTGAAGCGCCTGGTGTTGGAACTTGCCTCGATCTAGCGGTACTATTTAGTGGATTGTGTTTGGGTTATGAATTATTACCGCTGTTGATTGTACTTGAGGGTCATGTCTTAGTTGCCATATCACTATGCCACGATCTGAGTGATTGGCAAGCCAGTGACAGGAAGGAACAAAGACTTTTCGAGTCCGGAACACTTACTAATGAAAAGCCAGAGCAACTGCTCGATTTATTTAAGGAGAATAAATACATAGCAATTGAATGCACGGGTTTTGCTCAGAGTCAAAGGATATCAAAGTCTGTGCCAGAAGGAATTGGGCGGACAGAGGATGGATTTTTAACCTTTGAACGTGCAGTTGCTGCTGGTTGCGAACAACTTCAACGCCAAGAAGACCGCCCACCAAAATTTGCACTTGACATTGCCACCGCACATTATGAATGGGGAATTGAACCTGTTTATATTCCTCTGACAACCCTTGCTCCGACCGCAGCAATAAGTGCTGAAAAGAGACAGCTTGTCGGTCGAAAAGAGCAGTCCATGCGAACTGCTATAGAGCGGTATTTAACACACAATTTAGCTCAGGGCAATCGAGGTAAAGCGACAATCGATAAATTTGAATTTGATGGCAGCAAGGTGAAATTTAAAATCAGCATACACCACTATCATGTATGGGATGTACCAATTGCGATTCCATTTCTAGGCAGGCAAAACTTTTCCCTGGAAATATACAATGACCGGGTTGTTTCTGAGGTGACGTTTAACCCATTCGACCGGGAAGATATTCGGAAGACCCAAGTGTTTGCAGATGTGCCGAATTTCAGCGGAATTGTAACGATCTCAAAGGCAAGGATTTGTGTTAGCATTGAGGAAATAGTGGATGAAATTCTAATTAATTTAACTGATTGATCCATCCAGATGTTCTACTGCAGTCCCTGAGAACAGGTTGCCTTACCTAAAACTCTCCAGACTGGTGAAGGATAAGGCGATTGCCAGCTGGATCGCAGGCATAGATTTCTCTGCCGTGAGAAGCGGTTAAAATTTCACCTGCTGGCGGGAAACCCAAGGCGACAAGATGCGCAATTGCCGCCTCCAAGTCACTCACTTCTAAACACAAACTCATGCCACTTGTGCCGGTGCTGACAAACTCT
>CAZJNL010000428.1:1945-5123 GCA_964546515.1 uncultured Oscillatoria sp. | reverse complement strand
CACACACCCCTCCCGTTAACCCCTTCCTGCTGCTGGGGTACTGGCCCCGCGGGGGGGGGGGGGCCCGGGGGGGATCGAAGCGCACTCTAAGCGCGTGAAAAGTGCTCTAACTTCCAGGGTATCGTGAAAAAAGCCATCTCTGGATAAAAGACCAAAGTTTAATGACTGCGACTGACTTCCCCAAGCACAAGAAGGCCAAAGCCCTCAAACCGGGCAGCCGCCGGCCCGCTAAAGAACTCTGCAGCGAGTGCGGGCTGTGCGATACATATTACGTTCATTATGTCAAGGAGGCTTGCGCCTTCATCAACCAGCAAATCGCTGAGCTGGAAGAGGAAACCCACGGGCGCAGCCGCAACCTGGACAATCCCGATGACTGGTACTTTGGCGTCAGCCAAACGATGATGGCGGCGCGGAAAAAGGAGCCGGTTGAGGGTGCCCAGTGGACGGGGATTGTCAGCACGATTGCGATCGAAATGCTGAATCGGGGCATTGTCGAAGGTGTCGTCTGCGTCCAAAATACTGAGTCAGACCGCTTCCAGCCCATGCCGGTGATCGCCCGCACGCCAGAGGAGGTGCTGGCGGCGCGTGTCAATAAGCCCACGCTGTCGCCTAACCTTTCGGTGCTGGAACTTGTTGAGCAATCGGGGATGAAGCGGCTGCTGGTTATTGGGGTGGGGTGCCAAATTCAGGCGCTGCGAGCGGTGGAAAAACAGCTGGGCTTGGAAAAACTCTATGTTTTGGGGACTCCCTGTGTGGATAATGTCACCCGCGCCGGCTTGCAAAAGTTCCTGGACACGACTAGCCGGTCGCCCTCTACTGTGGTGCATTATGAGTTCATGCAGGATTTTCAGGTTCACTTCAAACACGAGGACGGTTCTGTTGAGAAAGTGCCTTTCTTTGGGCTGAATACTAAGGAACTGAAGGATGTGTTCGCCCCTTCTTGCATGAGCTGTTTTGATTACGTCAATTCTCTGGCAGATTTGGTGGTGGGATATATGGGGGCTCCCTTCGGCTGGCAGTGGATTGTGGTGCGCAATAACAGGGGTCAAGAAATGCTGGATTTGGTGATGGAGCAGCTGAACACTCAGCCGGTGATGTCTGCGGGCGACCGGCGAGCTGCGGTGCAGCAGAGTATTCCTGCCTACGACAAAGGCGTAACGCTCCCTATGTGGGCAGCCAAATTGATGGGCGTCTTCATTGAAAAAATCGGCCCCAAAGGTCTGGAATACGCTCGCTTTTCGATTGATTCTCACTTCACGCGCAATTATTTGTATGTGAAGCGGAATTACCCGGAGAAGTTAGAGTCGCATGTACCGGAGTACGCCAAGCGGATTGTGGGGCAGTATAAATTGCCTGACGCTTAGGGTGTGCCGGTTAAGAAATCTCTGAAAGCAGACCGCTTGTGTCAGTAAGTTGCCGTTGCGTTCCCGGGGGGAACTTTCCTACTGTTGAGTGCACCGGCAGTCGGCTTGTGTCAATAACTTGCCGGTGCGTTCCCGGGGGGAACTTTTGGGTGCGTTTTCGGGGGGAACTTTCCTACTATTGATGTCAATAACTTTCGGGTGCGTTGGCGAGGGGGACTGGTCTTAAACCCAATGTTGGGGCCGTTAAGAAGGTGTTCTCCTGCGTTACCCTACCCCAATATCCCTGGATGGCCCAGCTGTCAGACAAAGTCTACCAGTACGCTTTTCTTGATCTAGGAGAGGCTTTTAAGCGCTTCTTCACTGGATGAGCGCGAGTTCCCACAGTTCAAGAAGAAAGGCAGACATGACAGTTTCACAATTGATAACAGTGGCAAGCCAATTCGATTGGGAGGAATCAGCCACTTATTGCCTTTCATCGGACTGGTAAAAACAAACAGGTATGAGAGCCTGCCAGAATGCCAGACATTGAAAGTGACTGTCTCCCGGGAGGCAGACGGGTGGTATGAGAGCGTTTTGTTATGAGTTTTCGCCGGCACCAACGCCAAAAACTAGAGAGCGTGCCGGAGTCGATTTGGGAGTGAAGACTTTAGCGACTCTCAGATATGACAAGTGTTTGAGAGCTTAAAGCCTTACCGGTGTGCCAAAATAAAACTGAAAAGACTGCAGCGCAACGGTTTGGAACTGTTGCGGGAAGTGCGCTGCTCCTTGGGAGCTGCTGCGCTAACGCTGGGGTGCTATCGCCGGCGATTTTCCTGACTGGGCAAAAGGATTTGGCCGACGCCGTTGAGGCAATGAAAGCCGGCGCTGCGGATTACTTGGTCAATGGCCAGATTGACCCCCCACTGCTGGAGCGTGCGATTCGCGCTTGCCCTAGAGAGATCGCTCTCCGTGCGTCCGCCCTGCAGCAATCTCAGACAGAGAAGTACAATTGCGCTATCGTGGAAGAGCAAACATAACTGCTCTGCCGGTTTACACCCGACGGCACCTTCACTTTTGTTAATGAAGCCTGCTGTCGCTACTTCGGCAAACCGCGACAGGAGTTAGTCGGGGAGGGATTTGTGCCGCTAATTCCAGATGAGGATCTCGAACTCGCCACAAAGCATATCGCTTCCCTGAGTCGAGAGGTGCCGGTGGGGACTGTTGAGCACTGCGTCATCCTGCCCTCCGGCGAGACTCGCACTCTGCAGTGGACTGACCGGGCCATTTTTGACGAGCGCGGCGAGCAGGTTGAGTTTCAGTCCGCCGGAAGGGAGATCACCGAGCGCAAGCAGGCGGAAGCGGTGCTGCGCAATGTGGCTGAATTAGTCTCTGCTCTGACGGGAGTGGCTTTCTTTGAGTCACTGGTGCAATACCAGGCTCTGACGCTGGAGGTGGACTGGGCCTTTATTGCTGAGGTGAGTGGGGAAAATAGCCAGACTGTCAAGACCACAGCGGTGTGCGCTGGCGGCGCGATTGTGGGTAACTTCGAGTGCGATTTGGCTGGCACACCCTGGGAGAAGGCGACCGGCAAACAGCTCTGCTGCTCTCCCAGTGGCGTTCAGCAGCTGTTTCCGCAAGATCGCTTGCTGGTTGAAATGGGTATCGATTGCTATATCGGCACTCCTCTGTTTGATTCAGCCGGCTCACTCCGCGGTTTGATGGTGGTGATGGGCAGTAAACAGCTGAAAAATCCAAACACAGCCGTATCCCTGTTGCAAATTTTCGCCGTTCGCGCCTCAGCTGAAATGGAGCGCCAGCGCTTCGTTGCGGCACTG
>CAZJNL010000428.1:0-1845 GCA_964546515.1 uncultured Oscillatoria sp. | reverse complement strand
TTTCGCCGTTCGCGCCTCAGCTGAAATGGAGCGCCAGCGCTTCGTTGCGGCACTGGAAAAAAGTGAGCAGCAATATCGTACTCTGGCAGCTAATTTTCCCAATGGGGCTGTGTTTTTGTTTGACCGAAACCTGCGCTACACCCTGGCTAATGGTGCCGGATTGGCAAAGCTCGGGCTTGACAAAAAATTAGTAGAAGGAAAGACAATTTGGGAAGTTTTTTCTCTAGAAGTTTGTAAACAAATCGAATTTAAGTATCGGGCGGCGCTGGCTGGGATAGCGACATCCTATGAGTTTAAGCATGATGGCCGCATTTATTTTGGTCGCACAATTCCTATTAAGATCGAAGGCGGAAAAAGTTTTTACGGCATGGCGGTAACGCAAGAGATTACCCACCGCGTACAGGCAGAAAAAGCGTTACACCTGCGGGAGCAAGAATTCAAAACTATAGTGGAAAATTCGCCGGATATCATTAGCCGGTTTGACAGAGATATGCGCCATGTTTACGTCAACCGGGCGGCTGAACAGGCCACGGGAATGCCGGCGACAGCCTTTACCGGCAAAACCTATCGAGAGCTGGGGATGCCGGAGCAACTGGTATCTCGCTGGCAAGAAACTCTTGGCAGTGTTTTTGAAACAGGTCGTGAGGCGGCAATCGAGTTTGAGTACCCAACACCAAAGGGAGCCAGATATTATCAATCCCGCATTGTGCCGGAATTTGGGAAAGATGGTTCAGTGGCATCGGTTCTGAGTATTGCTCGCGACATCACGGATCGCAAACGGGTGGAAGAGGCGCTGCAGCAGGCGAATCAGGCGCTGGGGATAACAGTGGAGGAGCAAACGACGGAATTGAGCTCGGCAATTGAGCGCCTGCAGCAAGAAATTGTTAAGCGCCGGCAGACTGAGGAGTCTTTGCGCCAAAGCGAAGCGTACAATCGAGCTATCCTCAGTGCGCTTCCGGACTTAATGTTTCGCCTTGGTGAGGATGGCACTTATCTGGATGTGATGCCGACAAAAGGCATTGAGCCGGTGATACCTGCTAGTGAGCAGGTCGGTAAAAAAGTGTCTGAGGTGCTGCCTCCAGAAGTGGCTCGACCGGCTATGCTGCACATAAAGCGAGCACTGTCTGCGGGTGAGCTGCAAATCTTTGAGTACCAGCTTGCCGAAAATGGGGAATTGCGGGATTTCGAGGCTCGCCTGGTGCCGTTTGCCGGTCGGGAAGTGCTGGTTCTGGTGCGCGACATTAGCGATCGCAAACGGGCGGAAGCGGCACTATCCGCCAGAGATCGCCAGATGCGTGCCATCTTTGACAGCACCCTCGACGCCATCGCGATCGCCGATGACGAGGGTAAATATGTGGATGCCAACCCCTCCGCCTGTAACCTGTTTGGCTTGCCCAAGTCAGAACTGATTGGCAGGCATATTTGGGATTTTGCCAAATCTGATTGCGATTTTGCAGCCGCATGGCAAGCTTTCCTAGCACAGGGTAAGCTGAAGGCTCAGTTCCAACTCGTGCGTCCGGACGGCCAAATCCGAGAGTTAGAGTTTTCCGCTACTGCTAACTTTCAGCCCAACCGCCATCTCTTGGTGCTGCGCGACATGACCGTTAGCGCTAGCGGCGCGTCAGCGCTGTGCAATCGGACTCTGGAGGCGCTGCAAAGACACGCCCAGATGCTTGACTTAGCTAAAGACAGCATCTTAATTCGCGACCTCAATTATACTATTACTTACTGGAATCAAGGTGCCGAGCGGCTGTATGGCTGGAGGAAGGAAGAAGCAATAGGAAAGCACAAACAGGCGCTGCTGTCAACTGTATTTCCCGAAACTTTAGAGGAAATTGAAGACAC
>CAZJNL010000427.1:0-5142 GCA_964546515.1 uncultured Oscillatoria sp. | reverse complement strand
ATCGCCTCCATAGATTTATCTTTATTGACCATTGTGCAAACCCAGCAACCAAAGCGAGAATCGCCACAGCTTGGGGTCGAAGTATCAACCACTAGAGGGCATTCATTATCAGCAGTAGCGCCCCGATACATCGTGAATAAGTCTTTGTTGCTGTTTCCCCAAGGGTTTGGCCACTGATTCAAGTAAATCCAGACTTCATCATTGCGCCAGTCTTCGAGAGGAGTGTAAATGAGAGAGTTAGGTAGGCTGGCATTCGGGCTGAGACGATTGCGCACCCGACCGACTTGATACTTTTGCATTGTAGCAGCACGCATGGCGCTCTCCGCCTTGCGAGTGCCCAGGATAAGAATTGTTTCACCGTTCGCTCGAACCATCTCACGGATGAAGTGATTAGCAGGCTGAATTTTCAGGCGAGCCGTACACCAGCGAAATTGGTTGCGGGGCGATGGATAGCCTTTGCCAATTAAGCACACCCAGTATGTATCTTTAACGGCGGGATGAAGCAAATGAGGTTCAACCGGCATGTCTTGCTCTTGAGCCGCCGCTTTCATCCGCTCTAGGGATTGGCGAACCCAAGCCGAGACTATCGGGTTTTCTACCAGCGTGTCTGTTGTAATTACATGAATTTTTTTAGTTCGTTTTTCAGGGGTAACAGCGGCAATCGCATTCCAAACAAGCTGCAAAGCAGCCGTTGAATCCTTCCCCCCACTATATCCGACCACCCAGGGGATCTCGTCCAGACAGTATAACTCTTGGATTTCTTTACTTAGCATTTGTATGTCTTCCACTAGCTCCGCAACGGTGCGCGGTGGGAATAGTGATAGCTGGATTTCTTCTGTCATGGCTGCACCCTCCTGTATTGCTGGTTTTCTGGCTTTTGTTCCGCACTCATTCTATCATTTCTGCTACGCCAAAGGCGTTTGGCCTTGGTCGCTGTTCCGCACTCATTGTGTCATCCCTACTAGGCCAAAGGCGTTTGGCCTCGGTCCCTAGCCTCTAGGGAAAATACCATATCTAGTTTACACCCCCTGAGATCGGTTATAATCGCAACATAGATTTCTCTCCCATTTTATTGCTTTACATGTCAGAAGACAACCGCCCCCAGCCTGAACCGATCCAGCAACTCAATGACCTGCTCAATCGATACTTCGCCAAGTATCACCGGCAGAAGTGCTATCCCGGGCTGATTTTCCAGCAGGGGAAGCGCAAAATGGTGCAAATCAATGTCCCCGCCCATGACTTGCCTACCCTTCTCCAGGCCCAACCCTCCACTGACAACAATCCCGATTCTGGCAAAAATCGCCCAGAGGTGCAGGGTCATGCTGCGGAAATCAAACAATATATTCTGAAACGCGCCAGCAAGGGCCACCCCTGGATTCTGGGGACACTGACGGCGAATATCGCTCCAGACAAGATTGAGATTATCGAATTGGGTCGGGGCATGTGCTTAGTGGCCATTCCTCGCGGCGTTAAGCTAGACATTACTGACGGACAGCATCGCAAGAGTGCGATTCACGAATTGATTGAAAGTCCTAACGGCCAGTTAATTGGGCAGGATGATTTTCCAATTACGCTGGTTTTAGAAGGAGACTTTAACCAGTGCCAGACTGATTTCCGAGATCTGGCCCAAACCAGACAGCTGGATAAATCCTTGCTCCTGTCCTTCGGCGAATTTGAGGGTCGGGTTGGCATCACTAAAATGTTGGTAGAGCAAGTCCCCATGTTTCATGGCAAGACCGAGAAGATAAAAGGAACTCCCGACACTAAAAAGAAATTGATTTACACAACCAATTACATAGCTAAGGATGTCAGCTGCGCTTTTGCGGACGCTCCCGATAATGAGCTGAAAGATTTTGATGTTTACACATCCTCGGAAGCTCTGGTTCGCTGTCTGAATCAGTTTTTCTCAGAATGCAGCCAGACTCGACATATTTTTGAAACCCCTCAAGACGAATTGACAGTTGAGAAGGTAGGTGCATTTAAGGAAAATTGTCTCCTAGGCTGGAGTGTGGGACTGGAAATTTTAGGGCGCTTGATCCACTGCACTTATGACAAAGAGAGCGAGTCTTTTGACGCTGAGAAAGTCTCAGAGATGGCTCAACTCGATTGGTCAAGGAGCAGCGATCTTTGGGAGGGAAATGTTGTTTTATCTAGCCCTAACCCCAAAAATACGGCTAAACCATACAAAATATCAGCCGGGGCCAATGCAGTAAGAATAGCAGTCACTATGGCCAAAGCCAATCTGGGATGGTAAACCTTGACAAATTGGCAGTTGCCCCCTTCTCTCACCGGCACTGACTCGGCGCTCGTATGTGTCATGGTTTTCTCTCTTATATATTCTGTGATTTGCCATCTTTTTGACAGAGTAGCACTTCTATGATAAGGTACGGCGCATCAAATCAGACAATTGTGGGGTCTAACCCCTCTCGGTTCGCGGACACCGGCCACCCCCACTCGCGAAGAGAATATAAGGAATAAATTCCCACCCTCGAAGGGACAGCATTGCCCACCGGCTCCCCTCCCCGCTGACGAGGTAGGGCAAGGGGTGGGGTAATACCCCCCCAGCAACGAAGCAGGCAGCATTTTTCTCTCCCCTCCCCGCTGACGGGGAGGGGCTGGGTGTGGGGCAATACCCCGCAGCCACCCACCGGCAGAATTTTTATCACCCAAGATAGTTGACAGCACAGACATTATATGATAAGCACCGTATCTCCCAGCAGTCCGACAATCTCATTATCGCACAGTTTTGACTTTGAAAAAACTTAACTATACTTTAACACATTTTAGTGATAATTTTTTAAAACTAGCCCCAAAGCCTAAAACTCGCACCATGAACAGCCCATCTAACCCGCCGGCTGACATAGCCAGCCAAATCCTGGAACAGGAAAACCGAGACAGGCAAGCCCTCGCCCTACTGCTGGACAGATATCTGCTCAGAAACGACCAAATTCTCGTTCAGAAAACCCAGATGGGCAACACCGAAGCATTCATTGGCTCAGTCACCTTAGAATGGCTGGACAGCCGCATTCGCTTCGCCTCCCAACTGCCCCTTTTCCGGCAAAAATTCGACTCTGACACCGGCAACGTTATAAGAACCGAAGAAACCATCGACGAAATTTTGCAGCGCCCCCTTGATTGGTCGCGTCAGGCACCTTTAGCCCTCTATTTAGCAGCGCGTAACTCCCACAAATTTCCCGCAGTTTTGGTCGTGCAAAGCCCTCCCTGGGTGGACGCCCCAAAAGCACCCGAATGGGATAAAAAAGGACGGGCGCTCAAGTCCGCAGCCGATTTCACCCCCCTAGACAAAAACCGCACAGTAGGGCTTTTGGATATCTCCGAAACTGTTTCCCTTTTCGCCTTGGACGGACAACACCGGCTGATGGGAGTCCAGGGTTTAATGGCGCTGCTCAAAACCGGCAGACTCCAGCGATACAGCAAAACTAAAAAGCCGGTGGGCGCACCCATTACAGGAGCAGACCTCCGAGAGCAGTACCAAGTCGATACCGCTCACTTGCCAAACTTAGCCAAAGAGAAAATTGTCATCGAATTTATCCCAGCAGTCCTCAAAGGAGAAACCCGCGAAGAAGCGCGGCGGCGGGTGAGATCCATCTTTGTTCACGTCAACCTCATGGCTGTAAATTTGACCCAAGGACAGCTCGCCGCACTCAATGAAGATGACGGCTTTTCCATTGTAGCCAGAAAAATTTCCGTCACACACCCCTTATTAAAAGATATCAAAAGTCGCAATCCCCGCGTCAATTGGGACAGCGCCACTGTTGCGGCAAAGTCCACCGTCTTAACCACCCTTCAAGCGCTCAAAGAAATGTCCGAGCGGTACTTGGTGCCAAAATTCCCCCACTGGAAACCCTCGGATAAAAAGAACCTCATTCCCATGCGCCCAGAAGATGAGGAACTGCAGGAAGGAATTGACGAATTCAAGAAACTTTTCGACCATTTAACCACCCTGCCAAGCTATCAGAGGCTCGAACATGGGGAAGAAACGCCCGACTTGCGCCGGTTCAGCTTTGAGAAAAATGGGGGCGAAGGAAATATGCTTTTCCGTCCAGTTGGGCAAGTAGCCTTCGCGCAGGCGATGGGAATTCTGGTCTTCAAGAAAAAGTTTTCCCTCAAAGCCATTTTCGATAAACTTCGCAAGTACGATGTAGACGGCGGATTCGGTGGAATGGAGTATCCCGAATCTCTCTGGTATGGAGTTTTGTATGACCCCAATAAAAAGCGAGTGCTAGTTTCTGGAAGGGATTTAGCGGCGAGGTTGCTAGTGTACATCCTGGGCGGAATTCAGGATGGCATGGAGCGTGCGGAAATTCGCCTGGAGCTTGCGGAAGCGAGAACCATTGAAGGCAAAGCAGTCGGATTTAACGGCAAATTTGTTGAGCCGAAACAGGTAGGACTTCCACCTATCCTCAACTAGCAGCTTGCAATAAGTAGGGTGCGTTCCTGCGGAACGCACCCAAAGATCCTATTTACAAAAGTGGGATCTCCCAAGCCCCAAGCCCCAAGCCCCAAGCCCCCTTTCAAGACAGAAACCGGCTTAAATCAAACTCCTCTTCTGAATGCGCATCCTTCACCCGTTCAGACATGAGCATCAAGAGAAGTCGCTCTGTATAGTCTACCGCCCCCCGCAGCTCATCGCGCAAAATCTCAAGCCCCCCATTCGCATACTCTTCAAAAATTTGGATGCGATTCTCGCTATATTTTCCATCGTACGAGAGTATTTTGGCCTCTTTAGTATCAACAATAGCCAGCAATTTGATAACCATATCGTAGCCCCTAGCCACAAATATATCTTCGTCAATTGGTCCCGGCTCTTTTCTAGAGATTTCCCCGACCGGCAAGCGCTTTTTATGCCTCGCCCCCAAAGCTGCCGCAAACAATATCACATCAGCATAAGTCGGGAAAGGGCCGGCTTTGCTGCCCTCTGAAGATGTTAAGGCTTTCACTAACTCTGCCTTATCTTTAGCAATCCTAATTCTATTCGCACCCATTTGTTTGATATCTGGTTTTGCGGACTCTTAATTCAATGCTGTGAGTGGGAGCATCCCATTTTTGTACTCCCCTCCACCCCCAACCCCTCTGCCACAAGGGGAGAGGGGATAATTATTGATTTTTTACCCCGTCTCC
>CAZJNL010000426.1:0-5144 GCA_964546515.1 uncultured Oscillatoria sp. | reverse complement strand
ACCTTCCAAGGTAGCTCGTGGGGTGCGGATTTAGTCGCCTCTCTGGCCAGATTCCGCGCCGCACGCGAGAATTTAGCCTTTGTCTTCCTAGCGGACAACGACAGCGCCGGCAGGAAAAAAACAGAAGCGTTCGCCAAGGCTGCAGCAAGCTTCAATATCCCAACCGCTATCATTTCTGCGGCTCAGATGTGCGAGAATATCCCTAACAAAGGTGATTTAGAGCAGATTTTGGACAGGCTAGAGCCAGAAGAATTTATCGGGCGGCTAGAAGAGCAGATTCACGCAGCTGTTGCCAAGCGTGCAGGCTCAGTGAATGCTGCCGGTGTGAACTTTTCAGACACCACAGATGGGGAGCCGGTGGTAAGCAAAAAGAAGCCTGAGGTGTCTACAGTCGTTGAGGAGTTAGCCAATATTTATCAAGACACCTTAGCGTGGAACTGCACAACAAAATCCTGGTTGCGGTACGCTGTAGAGAGGGATGGTTTGTGGGTTTCGTATCGGGAAGAATTCGTGGCGCAGATAGTTCATTCCCACCTTCGTTCACAGGGATACAGTTTCTCAACAAGCTATGTGGATTCAATACTTAAAATGCTGGCGAGGTTTCTCGCTGTGGACAAATGGGAGGAATCAAGCGAGTACATTCCGCTGCTGAATGGGATACTCCACCGGGAAACTCTGACATTGCAACCTCACAATCCCGCGCACCGGCTTACTTGGTGTTTGCCGTATAACTACGAGCCAAATGCCACCAGCGAGCCGATTATGGAGTGGCTTTATGAGACAATCGGTGGCAAAGATGATGTGGTGCAACTGTTGCGGGCTTTTCTGAACGCAACTGTCAAAGGGCGCTACGATTTGCAGCATTTTTTGGAACTTGTTGGGCCAGGAGGCACGGGCAAATCCACTTTCATCAGTTTGACCTTTAGTCGGTTTCCAAAACAGCTTCACTACCGAGTTGAAACACCTGGAAGCTAACCGCTTTGAAGTTGCGGGGATTTACGGGAAGCGGCTGATTGTCATTACAGATTCTGACCGCTATGGCGGCAATGTCAACGTTTTGAAAGCGCTGACCGGCTGTGATACGATTCGAGCCGAGCGAAAGTTTATTCAAAACAACAACCCGGGTTTTGTCTATCAGGGCATGGTTATGGTGGCGGGGAACGAGATAATCCAGTCTGCTGATTACACCAGCGGTTTGTCTCGGCGGCGAGTAACGGTGCCTTTTAACAACCGAGTTGCGCCAGAAAACCGCCGATATCTAATCGGGTTTGATGGTAGCAAAACGGTGGGGGAGTTCGCGCCGCATTTGCCTGGATTGCTGAATTGGGTGTTAGCGATGCCGGATGCTGAGGTGGATTTCTACATCCAGCGCCATGCCACTGCATGCCCAAGCCTTGCTGCATTCAAAGCAGAAGCAATGCTTGAAACGAATCCCATTGCTGAGTGGGTGGATGCGTGCTTGGTTGTTGAAGGGCGCAGCCAAACCTATGTGGGCATTGCGCAGAAAGAGAAAGATAAAGACATCCCCAATCAGTTTCGCAAGATTGACGAATGGCTTTATGCTAATTACTCGGAGTTTGCTGTTGCCACGGGGAGTCATCCTATTGCCACTAAGCGCTTTAGTCTTCTTCTGGATGACTTAATGTTTGCGCAGCTGGATTATCCGGTGGCGTTGAAGCGCGACATCAAGGGCAGCTATTTTGATGGATTGGCGATTCGCCATCAGCAAATACACGCCAATTTCCCCCGACCTATTTCGGGGAAATCCCACCCTCCCAATGACTGTCCTCCTTCAAATGGTGGGGGCGGACAGCCAAAGCCTCAAGGGCCATCTAATTCTCCTGATGATGGGGGCGGTAATGCGCTTCAATATGCCGAGCAGGCGCTGTGCAGTTCAGATGCAAGGATGGCAAAAATGCCGGCTAATATGACTGCTGAAAACTCTGCTCTAATAATAGAAGTCATTGATGGCAAGAATGACAAAATTCAATTTTCGTGTGAATGGAAGTTGAAAGAGACAGAAGAAAGACAAGAAGATGCTCTAAAAATGTCAAGCTCAAGTCCGTCATTTTCAATAGCGTCTCATCCTAATGAACGAGAGGTAAATTCTGCATTTTATCTCAAGACTTTCCCGGGCGAGGGTGACAGCGATAAGTCTTTGCAATCCTCTTTGCAATCGTCTTTGTCATCAGTTGCCAGCGAGGGGGAGGTAGGTATTCCCGCACCGGCACTGGTGAGTGAACCGGCACCGGCACCCACAGAAGAGATGCCCATTTGTCGGGATATCGAAACTGAGATTTCTGACTGGGTTGAGTTGCTTGAATGCGCTGATAGCAGGGAATTTGTGTCGGCGCTGGCTGCCCACTATAAGGAAGTTTTTGGGAAAGATTATGAGCGGCGCAAAAAGGAGATGTGTGACCGGCTATCTGAGGAGTGCAAGGATGCTATCAGGCTGATGAAACCGGCTTCTATTCCTCCGGATATTGAGGCGCAGCGTTAAACATTCAAGCAAGGGAGTTCCATCGGTCGTAGCACGCAGTGCCATGCGCTCTTAGCGCTGCTCTGAACTCCATCGGTCGAGTTTGGAGCTCGATCGCTGGAGTTCGGAGCTCCATCGGTAGGTAGAGACGGGACATGTCGTGTTTCTACGAGGTCGAGCAAGTGTGCTTCACCGGCACCCCCAGCACCGGATTTCGGGGGTAAGGGCGCGACCGCATCCAAAATCCGTACTTCCTTGTTTCCTTGAAAGCACTTTCTCACATCAAATCCTGGCCACTGAGTAAATTCGTTCTTTGAGGGGTGACTGAATGAGTGCGGCAAGACTTGAAAAGCTCGTGTTTCCGAAGGAAACCAGATTCGGCATTTCTTGCCAACAGTGGCGACAGAACCAGTAAGTTTCATGCGAACGGACGTGATGCAACATTTGGTTGGAGCAGCAAGGGCAGTTTGTCATAAAATTATCCGATTCTTAAAAAAAAACAGTGGCCTGCGAAAAGGTGGGTTAGTCGGTGAGCCACCAACCACTTGAATTTATAAATAGAAAATAAAAAACTGATAAAGAACGTAAAAATCGTACCTAAACTTAAGAGCTTGAAATATTTCTTAATAAACTGGCGTTTGGACAAGTAGTAGGGGCCTGCCGCTGGTCTGCGAGCTATGTTGGGACAGTCCCATTGAGCAGGCAAGCTCTCCCGTGGCGGCCAAGCTGCAATTGCCGCTAAACAGTGGGTCATGTTACCCCAGAAACCGGGTTGCTTTGGGGGTTTCGCAACAAAAAAAACGGCTGCTGCAAGAAACCCGGTTTCTTAAAGAAACTGGGTTTTTAGAGGTTCAGCTAAAATAGCAAGCAACCTATTCAATCCGTTAGTGACGTAAAATCCCAGCCCAGGAGCGCAGCAATCTGAGCGGAGAGCTTAGTCGCGTCGAAGGGTTTGGAGATCGCACCGGCGACTTGATACTTCCGCAGAATTTGCGGAGCGATCCACCGCGCCTTACCACTCAGCAGCACCACAGGAATAGCTTGAGTTTCTGGATTCTTTCTGAGTCGCTCCAAAAACGCAAAACCGTCCATGTCTGGCATTGAGATATCCAGTACAATCGCATCTGGACGGTCGAGTGCTGCTCTCCGCAATCCTTCTAAGGAAGAATTGACGGCGAACACATCCCAACCGCCTAAATCCGACAAACAGAGTTTCACGATTTCGCTAACTGTCAGTTCATCGTCGATAACTAATATCGTTTTAGTGGGCATCTTTACCAGCTGTAAAGTCTTCATTAGAGGGGCTCACAAAAATTAACTTTTTAGGCTCTATGAACTCCCGGGAGCGCAGGGAAAGAATGACACTCAAACGTCCCAGATCATCGACCCTAACTCTACTAGATTGTGTAATGGATCGTTGCTTGAGCAGCCGAAGGCTCAAAACATCATCCTTGAATGCCGCCAAAACGCTTTCAGGATGAACCGGATAGGGCAGGGGAATTAAACTTTGAAATTGACCGGGATGAAAATAACCTTCCCCTTCGTTTTTTTCTGCCCATTTCCCCCGCACTAAAGCGGTTTCCTGAGTTAATTCAACATCTAACGGGCTGTCCACATCAGGAATGCGAACTTCGATTAAAACTTCATTATTGGTTTCGTGAATGGCAATCGCAGCCACCGCTGCCTCATAGGTGTGGCCAATCCAGAAGGTTGATTGCTGGCAATTTTCCAGTAAGCTGGCCAATTCATTCTGCAGGAATTGGCTGAGTTCGTTTAAGTTTTGCAGCGCCGTCCAATAAATCGAGTTCATGGGTTAATCAGTCAAACAGCTTCGGGGGGTTTACTTAAGAAGCTAAATGACAAAAATAAAAAACTGATAAAGATAGGAGGCTTTTACAAAAACTTAAGATTCTGCCGGCCAGCCGAGAATTTGGGCCACTTCCTCGCTGATGGTGGCTGGGTCAAACGGTTTGGCAATCACCCCAGCAATTCCCATTTGAGCAAAACGGGCCCGATCGCTGGGCAGCACCTTCGCCGTCAGCAGAATGACTGGAATCGCTTGGGTTGCTGGGGAAGCCTGAAGTTGCTCGAACACCGCAACCCCGTCCATCTCCGGCATCGACACATCCAGCAGGATGGCATCAATGGCTTCTGTATGGGCCATTTTCAGCGCTGACTGCCCCGATCCAGCCGTCAGCGTGGCCCATCCTCCCAAGTCTTCCAGGCAAGCTTGCACCAGTTCCCGGAGGCGTTCCTCGTCATCTACGATTAAAACTCGTTTGCTAGTCATACCATTTGAATTTAGACGCCAAACAGATAGTAGGAAAAAATCTCGTAACTATTGGGGATCAGATCCCCCCAACGGGCAGGCACGGGGACCTGCCCCTACAAAGGGGGGCTTGAAAGTTTCCCCCCCTTTTTAAGGGGGGGTAGGGGGGGATCTTACTGTTTCGGTTTCGGCGTTAAAGACAAATGGTATCATTGGCATGCTCCACTGATAGGGGTAGCGTGAAGAAAAAGGTACTGCCGGCACCCAGAGTGCTTTCAGCCCAGATTCGCCCCCCGTGCTGTTCAATAATACTACGACAGATTGCCAGTCCCAAGCCGGTGCCTCCTTTATCGCGAGAGTCGGAGACATCCACTTGCTGAAATCGTCCGAAGATAG
>CAZJNL010000425.1:0-5145 GCA_964546515.1 uncultured Oscillatoria sp. | reverse complement strand
GTGGTGGCGAGAGCGCACGGGTCAGGCTATTCCGGTGGCGGCAGGCGGGGCAGAACCTCCTGAAATATCCGCTCAATCGGATAAGGCTTAGGGGAGAGGGGGAGAGGGGGAGATTCCCCATCCCCCCATTTTCTGAATCGCAAAACTATGGAAACGCGCGGCGTCTGGCTGACTAACACTGACAGTAAGGTTCTCACTTCAAGGCAAAGGATTGCTGAGGCGATGGAGTTCCTCGCTGAGACGGGATTTAATGTGGTGTTTCCCGTGGTTTGGAATAAGGCTCGCACTCTCTATCCCAGTCAAGTGATGCGGGAAACTTTTGGGGTGGAGATTGACCCGCTTTATGCCGGTCGCGATCCTTTGGCAGAATTGATTGAAGAGGCTCGCCGGCACCGGCTGGCAGTGATACCCTGGTTTGAATACGGATTCGCTAGTTCCTACAATCTGAATGGCGGTCACATGCTGGCCAAAAAACCGGAGTGGGCGGCTCGCGATATTACCGGCAAGCTGCTGAAAAAGAACGGCTTTGAGTGGATGAACGCCCTCGATCCGGAGGTGCAAAAATTCCTTTTGAGTTTGGTGCTGGAAGTTGTCAGCAACTACGACATCGACGGCATTCAAGGAGATGACCGAATGCCGGCTTTTCCCTGCGAAGGGGGTTACGACTCCGCAACTGTGGATCGCTACTGCAAGGCGTTTAATTGCAATCCGCCGCAGAACCCCAAAGACCCGCAATGGGTGCAGTGGCGTGCGGATATTATCACGGATTTTTTAGCACATCTTTACCGAGAAGTCAAGAGTGTCAAGCAAAATTTAATTGTGTCGGTGGCTCCTAATATCTACAAGTGGAGTCTGGATGAATACCTGCAAGACTCGAAAGGTTGGGTTGAGCGCGGACTGGTGGATCTGATTCACCCGCAGGTGTATCGCCGCGACTTTAACAGCTACAAAACGATCGTAGACCGGCTGGTGAGCGAGCAGTTTGCGCCCGAGCAGCTGCTAAAAGTAGCTCCTGGCATTTTGATAAAGCTGGGTTCGTACCGCATTAGTGCCGAGTATTTGTTGCGGGCGATCGAGTACAATCGCTCTCGCGGCATTCAAGGGGAGGTGCTGTTTTTCTATGAAGGTTTGCGAGAGGATGGCGGCGCTCTGGCGAAGGTTTTGCGAGCCGGTCCTTATAAAGATGCGGCGGAATTTCCTTCTGTTGCCGATCTCACTTTACCACGCTCGGAGATGTTACCGCCTGGTTACTTGAAATATGGCGATCCCGCAGTTTTGCGGCGTTTGTTCCGGTTCTTTCGCAATCGCTTTTCAGGCTGGGGGTAATACTATAGCAGTTTTCACTTGTGCGGAGTACGGTTAGATCCCCCCAACCCTCCTTAAAAAGGGGGGCTTACTTCTTCCCCCCCCTTTTTAAGGGGGGGCAAGGGGGGGAAGGACGCTGTCGCGTCCCGCTTCGCTATCAATATCTGTACCTTACGCAGTGGGAATCTGCGAGAAATCCTTGTCTCTACAGCAACCTCATGGTATCCCCAACCTTGCACACCGACGGCGGCGTCAGAGGTGGGCCATGTGACCGGCATCACTCACAGGTACTCTTCTTGTCACATCACCCCCAGTTTGTCATCACTCCCGTGTCAGGGAATTATCACATTTACCGGAGCCGTAAATCACAGACTGTGATATAGAAATCAATCACACTGGTAATTAAGAGAGAGAGAAAGTCCAATCGAGGAAACCAAGTATGTCTTACCACCACAACCAACAAAAACCCGCATTCGTTAAGATCGTCTACACCCAAGTCAAAGTCAACGGCAAACTGGAGCTGGTGCCAATGGAATTGTATGCTGACGGGACTGTTCAGCGCAGCGCCTGCTCTTGAACCAATCTCTGCAATATGCTGTGAAAACAGGTCTTTTCTAAAAGCGCCGGTCGCACCCCAACCATCTGGAACATCTATAATTCCCGCTTGATTGCTCTGCTTTAGGATTCCGCATAATTCAGGATATGTTTAGATGAAAGTAAAACTTAATTATGAGCGATGAAACGGAAGTGATATTAAGTAACAGTCCCCCGGTTTGGCAGCCGGGGGATTGTATTTTGGCCCTCCTGCAGCAGCAGTTGAATGCAGCACAGGCATCTACCCCCCAACGCCACAACCGGCTAGCGTGAGCGGAATCGAGCAATCGCGCTGCCTCGTGAGTCTCTCAACCCGCGCCGCCAGATTGCGGCGATACCCAGGAAGTGATGCCAGAAGAGAGACGCGATTTATCGCGTCTCTACAAGATAAAGGATCTGTAAACTGTCTCGTTTAGGACAGGCATCCATTTTTCTACAACATCAAGAAACCAGGTTTCTTAAAGTTTCCTGGTTTCAGGCCGCCCTGTTAGGCTTAATTATGCCGGCATACTTACATCAAATGGGTGGAACTTTACGCAAACTCTATGGTCTCGATAAAATCGAAGATGTTGTTCTTAATATCCTCGATTTCCTCTTCAAGGAGGCCGGGAGTTTCCCCGTCCAAAAAGTGGCGCTGACTGGACACCGTGTAAACAAAGTCAACCGCAAGAAAAGAGACAAGCCCCCGGTAAGCATTCATGGGAACCTCAGAGCCGTCGCTTGTTTGCTTTGATATCGTTGAACCATGAGGCATATCGACGGCAATGAAGTAAGCGCCATGCATCAAATCATCGATATACTCTTCCCACAAAATCTTGGAGCCGGGGAAATTGGCGAGAATGGCCTCAGAAACGTAATTGGTGAGAAAGCTTTTGAAAAATTCTTCCCGGCCAACCAACTGTATCCGCTCACCCAATGCAGCGGGAAAAGGGGTATAATCAATTCTCAGGAGGGTGCCAAAATCGTCGGAAAACGCGACAGACCCTTCTTGAGGGTTGATTCTGCCGCCTTTCTGCGGGTCAGCGGGAACCGGCACGCTGAAATTGCCGGCGGGCGACTCATACAGCCCTCCGTCTGCCGACTCATCATAAACTTCCGCTGCAATTTCCCCTAAGTCTCTATCCGTTGGAATGACATGGAATTTCCGCTCCTTTTTATCTCCAGTCTTACCATTTGTTTCACTTGGGGCGGTCATTTGCGCAGAAACCTCATCCAGAATTTTATCAGCCTCTTCATCCTCAAAGCCCAAAGCTTCTTGTAACTCGCATATCAAATCAATCTCCTCATCAGTAAGCTCTCCCTCTCCCTCGATAACAAATCTCATAAACGAGGCGGCGAAAGCATCAGCGACATGCTCGTATGAGAGGGAATCATAAGCCTCATTAAACACAGCTCCCAACCCGTCCCGATCCGCAATATTCGCGAGGCTCTCCACGAGGTCTGACAGCTCCTCTTCTGAGTATTCGTAAAACAGGTCGAAAGCGTCCAGTACGGTTGCCGCCGTTTCTATATCCAGCTGATTATTTGAGCTAGCCATGCCGGTGACGACCACAATTGCAGCCACAGCCTCCTCAGGAGTCAGGCTGATTGTGGTTGTGTCTTCAGAACAGAATACAAAGTCAAAGTTGCCCATATTAGTTTGCCAATCTTTTGCCGTGCTATTTTTATAGCCTAGTGCCTGCAGTGCGGGGTGCTGGCATTTCTTAAGCTGAATTTAAGGTGAGCCACCTAACACCTCCAATCTTCCTTGGCGCTCCTTCACGGCGGCGGTTTAATCCATTATACTCGTAGCTGTTGGATTGCTTATCTTAACACCCATCCCCATGACATCCGACTTCCAACTGCTGACCGATCCATTCCTGCAACTGCCAACCCCCACCACCGTGCGGGTTGTTTGGTTTACCGAGTTTGCCGGCACCGGCCACACGGTAACATATGGCAAACACCTCAACCGGCAGGCAACTGCCACCACCAGCAAGCTGAGCCGCACTCGCGAAGACCAAAAATCGCGAGTGGGTTCCCAGACTCAGGATAACCCCGTCTTCCAGAAGCCAACCCTCCGCCATATCTGGCGTCACGAAGCCGAAATCGGCGGATTGACTCCCGGAGAGCGGATTCCGTATCGCGTCACCAGCGTGCGAGAAGACGGGGAAAGTTTCAGCAGCGCCACCTTTACCCTGGCACCGGCACCCTTACCGGGAACTCCCCTAAAAATCCTGCTGACATCCGATCACCAGGTCATGCCAATGGTTGCTGCCAATCTCCAGAAAGTAGGGGAAACCGTCGGTAAAATAGATGCGGTTTTCTTTGCCGGCGATTTGGCTAACATTCCCGATCGCGCCTCAGAATGGTTTGACGACAGTCGCGGGAATGCTTTCTTCCCCTGTCTGCAAGGTCGGGCAAACTACGAACTGGAAAAGAACGGCATTAAAACAGTTTACACCGGCTCCCAAATAATTCAACACGCGCCGCTTTTCCCAGCAGCCGGCAATCACGAAGTCATGGGGCGCTTTTCAACGGAAAGCAACCTCAACGAGCAGATTTTTGATTCCTTCCCCCGCGCTGCTGCAGAGGAACTTTACGCGCCCAATGCCAAGCGATGGAACCCCACCGACGATCCGGAGGTGCGGGAAGCTTGGCTGAAAGACAACTCCTTCAATACTAACACATACGAAGAGATTTTCAGTTTACCCCAAAGCGGTAAAGGTGGGGGTAAATACTATGCTGTCACCTTTGGCGACGTGCGCTTGGTGACACTGTTCATCACGAACATGTGGCGTTCTCCCAGTTTGGATGCCACAGCAAAGGGAAGATACCGCGAGCGAGAGGAGGATTTGAACAATCCAACTGCTTGGGGTTACGGGCAGCACATTTTTGAGCCAATTGCCAAGGGAAGCGCTCAGTATCAATGGCTGGAGAAAGAACTCAACAGTGCGGAATTCAAGCAGGCGAAGTACAAAGTGGTGATGTTCCACCACCCGCCGCACACTCTGGGCGACAATATCGTGCCGGCTTATACCGAGCCGGTGCAAATAATTGAGCGTCATGAAGATGGCAGCATTAAAGCAATCCGCTACGAGTACCCGAAGGATAAGGATTATATTCTCCGAGACGTGGTGCCAATGCTTGAGAGTGCCGGCGTGCGGCTGGTGTTTTTCGGGCACTCGCATTTGTGGAATCGGTTTGTCAGTGATGCCGGCACGCACTTTTTGGAATCGTCGAATGTCGGCAATTCTTACGGCGCTG
>CAZJNL010000424.1:0-5177 GCA_964546515.1 uncultured Oscillatoria sp. | reverse complement strand
CTCTCCCCGTAACCGATTTTTCGGAGGGATTGCCAAAAGAAACCCGGTTTCTGAGAGTCCCACACACTTAAGAAACCGGGTTTCTCTCTCCGTAACCGATTTTTCGGAGGAATTGCCAAAGAAACCCGGTTTCTGAGAGTCCCAGCAGTATGGACCCCAGTTTCTCCCCATCCCCCCATTCCCCTATCCAGACACCGGCAGCCTCACCGCTTTAACTAAACCTTAAAGTAAAAGAGCGAAACTGAGAGTGGAATTCACTAATCGCATTCGGCAGTTATGGAGCAATGGTTTAAGTTACTGATCGACTATGCAGTCCCTATTTTTAACACCCTCCTGTACGTCAGGAATGGCCATCCCATCAGCAGCATAGATATTGAGCTAGATCGCAAGCAGCGACAAGCGGAGCGGATGCGGTCGTATCTGGGAAACGGTTCCCAGAGCGATTCAGAAAAAAAAGAGCCGGCATTTCCAGAAAACATGGCCACACTGGGGCTGCAATACGCCAAAGAGATTCCCGCATTCATCCAGAGCCTTAACTCCGCTCTCCAGCACAATAATCTCGATGACCACGAGTGGCGCTTCCGGCAACAGAAAGCTTTACAGCAGCAGCTAGTCACCCAAACCCGCGAGACGCAATTGCAGCTCGCCGCCTATCAGCGGGAAACCGCACTGAAATTACCCGAAGTTCAACAAATTTTCGAGTCCTGGCCACTGCGGCTATTTCCCGCGCAAATTCTCAAATCCCACAGCGGCGATGGCCCAATTCCACTGCGAATTTTTCTGGCCCCCCCCAAAGTGCAATTCCAGCAAGTCGAAGAGCTGGTGCCAGGAATTCCAGAAATCGAACTCCGCTTAGCGCAAGGACTGCGGGAATTTCTCAACCAGCACTATCCCCTGCACAGCCAAATTAGCCCCACAGAATTTTTAGGCGGAGCTTGGGATAGCAAGCGCTTTCACAGCGAAACCAGTATAAAAGCTCTGTTTGGCATGCTCAAATCAGAACCGTGCCTGGTTCTGGAATCAGAAATTGATGGCGACACTCTGAATTTCCGCATGGCCTACTGGGGCTTGGGTCAACAGGAGTATTTCTACAATACCATATTGAAGCTGCCTTACCGGCAATTGGTTTGCGACTCCGCCAGACATCGCGCCAGAAAATGGAAAGAAACGAGAGATAAACTGCTGGCTTTGGGGAAAAGCGAAGCCTATCTCGATAAAGTGGGCGGCAAACTTTACCACAACCTGAAACTTCTCGAAGAAGAAGAGGAATTAAAACAGGCCGGCATTGACACCACGCACCTTGCTTTCCCCTACCAGCTCGACAGCAAGGATTTTGAGAGCCTGGGGAAGCTGTTCATCGCTTCCCACTGTCTGGTTGCCGGCTGGATGGCGGACGCCCACCATCTGGTAAACCATGACAGCTCGCCCAGACTGCCCCAGTTGCTGCCCGATTTGCTCGAAGAAACACCTGACCGGCACCTGCTGCAGGGGGTGATGCAAGCGGCAGTTTCCAGCTATCAAACAGTCCTGAAGGCAATGGCGAGGGAGCGCCCTTACTGGGTGCCGGAAATGGCGCTGAAACTGGCCCTCAGCCTGACCCAGCTGCCAGATAAATCTTGGGCTAGGCAGCAACTGGATTACTCGCTGAATTCTTGGCTGGAATTGCGCCGGCAGATGCCACAACCTGAAAGCGCAGTCGCTGTGCGGGCGAGCGAGCAGGCTTTGACGAAACAAGACCGGGAATATCTGCTGCAGCTGAAAGACTGTTTCGCAGCTTTGGGAGATGGGGAGGGCACCGCCCGAGTCAGCCAGCTGCTCAGTGCCATCTGCAACCTCAGCCGCGAACCCAAACTGGAAAATGTTTCCCTAGCCCACAGGCTGACCGGCGTTTCAGGACGCCCAGTCGGCGTGGCCATCAGCCCGGACGGGCAATTCCTCGCCGCAGGGGGAGAGGAAAATACGATTGGGCTGTGGCAGCTGAGTCGGGCGGGGCTGCCGCAAGCAGCGCCGGTGCGCACTCTCGCCGGGCATGCCGGTCAGGTTCTCACTCTCAGCATCAGCCCGGACGGTGAGTTTCTCGCCTGCAGCGACAAAACTGAACTGAGAAGTTGTATCTATATTTGGAATTTGCGCACCGGCGAACTGCTGCGCACCCTGTTCGGGCATAAAAAGTCGATTCACGCCCTCGCCCTCAGTCCAGACAGCCAGCTTCTGGCCAGCGCCTCTCACAAAATCAAGGTTTGGAACCCGCACACCGGCGATCCGCTGCGCACTCTGTTTGGCCATAAAGAGTGGGTGTATTCCCTGGCCTTCAGCCCCGATGGCCAGACTCTCGCCAGCGGCTCCGGCGACGCCACGATTAAGATTTGGCAGCCCCAGAGCGAACAGCTGCTGCGCACCCTCTCCGGCCATTCCGGGCCGGTTTATTCTGTGGCCATCAGCCCCGATGGCCGGTTCCTCGTCAGCGGCAGTGCCGACAAAACCATTAAGGTTTGGCAGTTGGGCTTGGAGGGGCGAGCGCACGGATCGCCCCTGCGCACCCTTGCCGGTCATTCCGGGCCGGTTTATTCTGTGGCCATCAGCCCCGATAGCCGATTCGCTGTCAGCTGCAGTGCCGACAAAACCATTAAGATTTGGAATCTGGACACCGGCTTGGAGTGTTCTACCCTTGCCGGTCATTCCGATGCGGTTTATTCCGTCGCTATCAGCCCCGATGGCCATACCATTGTCAGCGGCAGTGCTGACAAGACTGTTGGCATTTGGCAGGTGCGTTAGGGGTTTCTAGCCAAAATTTCGGTTGAATACTTCTATATTCCCATCGCAGAGTGGGGGGCGCTATTAACGCACCCTCCGGTTTGGGCGCGGAGATTTTAAAACAGTTTCTTACCGCATAAGAACAATATAAGACCCGCTCTCTAGCCGCTGCACATGTGAAAACCTTAAGTATTTGTGAATTTTAGGTGTTTGTTCCCAGTGATGCGCGAAACTTCTTGCACAGGCAATTCTGGCGGCAGGCTTCTCCCAAGCCCCAACCCGGATCTGTTTTACCATCAGTGCCGGCCTCAACGATTGCCCGTGACACACTTTGATTTTTTTAGTGATGTTGCGCAACACAGCTTAATAAAGCTTAACTTTATGCCGAGCGGGGATTTGAGCCGGTTGGCCCATCCCGGGAAAATGGAAATTTTTCTTAAACCCCCCCTCTTAACCAAAAAAATATGTTATGTTAACCTAGTGTTAACCAAAAGCTTAACCTGCTGTTTCCCTAGCTCCGCAACAGCCTGAGTCCCGAACAAAAAGGGCCAGACTCCGGAGACAGAGGGGGGGGGTAAGCCGCCAGCCAAGGAAGTCTCCTAGATTAGGGTGAAGATGGACTTGCAAGAACGGTAATCCAGTATGGGGAGGCTGCTTTCATCTCTTAATCTCTAGTCCTGGGGTAAGGAGGGGGCAACTCTTATGTCGCACATAGCTGTTCTGGTGTCTGTCACCGAGCCAATTTCCCAACAGTTCCGATTGTGCGTCGAACGGCGCAGCACGAATACTGGCCTTATGCGGTTGAGGCGCTGAGGCACAGGAGGCGCAAGCCTGCCTGTAAATCGGCCCTTGTCCAGAAAGCCGCAGAAACGCTAAAGAGCGCTTCGGCACAACAAAGAACTGAATTAGAGACAATCAATGGCTGGATTAACTGCGCAATTAGCCCTGGGGGGCATACAAATTGTGCACGCGATTCCAGGTCGCGTGCGAGTTCGTGCTGTTAGTAACGGTTTTCCACCGGCACTGACAACCGCCGCTCAACAGCTGCGCCAACTTGAAGGGATTAGAGAAGTTAAGATAAATCAGCAAACGGCAAGTTTGCTCGTCACCTTTGACCAAAGTCGGCTGTCACAGGCGAAGCTGCTGGAAGTGCTGCGCCGGCAAGACGTTGCCGTTGCCCGAGACGAGATAGCGCAGCTCCCGGAACTGTGGAACCCGGTGTCAGCCGCCCTAACAGCTGCGCAGCTGGATTCAGTCATCCCCTTAATGGTGGGGATGCTCGTCACCCAGCGGCTGGGAATAGTTGGCTTGCCGGCTATCCCTGTCTATCTCATCGCTGCCGGCACAACCCGTCAAGTCATAGACCAGCTCGATCCAGAACTGCTGCAGCCTTGGGATCTGGGGGGCGGGAAAGCGCCGGCAATGGGAGCGCAACTCTACCGGCTCGCCCATGCGGTTCCCGGAAGGGTGCGGTTTCACATTCCCCGACTCGCCTGGGATGCGGCATACGCCCGTCGCGCCCAGCAGCTGGTACAAGCAGCGGAGGGCGTCACCGATGTCCGCGTCAGCTTTGCGGCGGCATCCCTGGCCGTGACGTACCGCAGTGGCGCTGTTTCAGATGCCGTTATGCGCTCGCGTCTGGCGCAGCTGATTGAGCGGGCGGCGCAAGTGCCGGCGGACAAGCCACCGGCACTGCCCTCCGCGAGCGCCAGCCCCCTTGGCAACGGGCGAAAACCCCTGCCGGCGGCACCGCCGGCACCACCGGCACTGCCCTCCGCGAGCGCCAGCGCCCTTGGCAACGGGCGAAAACCCCTGCCACCGGCAGCACCGGCACCCCTAGCAGCGCCCGCAGCGCCCGGGGCGAGCGCCAGCGCCCTTGGCAACGGGCATAAGCCCCTGCCACCGGCACCCCTAGCAGCGCCCTGCAAGCCGCCGGCCAGCGCCAGCGCCCTTGGCAACGGGCGAAAACCCCTGCCACCACCAGAACCGACACCGCCGGTGCCATCTGAGCAGCAGGCAACTGAGCGAACCCGATGGCTAAAGTCTCTCGCCGCAGAGACACCGGCAGAACCAGTGCCGCAGAAAAGCAGCATGTGGGCGCAATACAAGCCACCGGCGCTGTCTGTTTTTCTGGCCTTTATGGCTAACCTTTACTGAAGTTTCCAATATGTGTGAAATTTCATCCCGCCTAACGCGCTGCGAGGAGCAGCCTGTATCCCACACAATTCCTAAACCCAACACCTAGCACGGAGGTATATGAGAGCGCAATGGCACAAGTAATGGCAAAACCGGCACCGCAGTTAGATAACACATCCAGGGTGACATCTGCGGCTGAAAAAGGAAAATCAAAAATAGATTTACGAAAATGCCACATTTATAAAAATGGCGGCGCTCAGAGAAAAGGCCACCAGAGCTTTGCGGAG
>CAZJNL010000423.1:0-5184 GCA_964546515.1 uncultured Oscillatoria sp. | reverse complement strand
CCATTCCCGGAGGTTAGACTAGCTATCATAAAACCTACCGGCTGCCTTTATGAGCCTGTGTGTCAACCCCAACTGCCCAAAACCCGAAAATCCTGACAGTATCCTATTTTGCCAAAGCTGCGGCTCGGAGTTGCAGCTTAATGGGCGATATCGGGTGACTCGTTTGCTGAGCGCTAAAGGGAGCTTAGGCAAAATTTATGAGGTCAGCCAAACCGGCAAGCCCAAAGTTCTCAAAGTTATCACGACCAATCACCGCAAAGCTGTAGAATTATTTCAGCAAGAAGCGCAAGCCATAAGCCAGATCAATCATCCAGGGATTCCCAAAGGAGAGGGCAACTTTATCTTCTTTCCCCGCAACAGCAAGACGCCGCTGCACTGTCTGGTGATGGAACAAATCGAGGGTATAAATTTGGCGGACTATCAGAAACAGCGACAAAATCGCCCCCCCGACCAAAAGTTAGCGCTGGAATGGCTGTCGCAGCTAGCGGGGATTTTGCACGCGGCACACCAGCAGAACCTTTTCCACTGGAATATCAAACCTACCAAGATTGTACTCAAGCCGGACGGTCAGCTGGTGCTGACTGATTTTAGTGCTGTCTGGCAAGTCGCGGCAACCGGCATGGCGGGAAGCAACAAGGCAGGGATTTACACTGCCGGTTACACGCCACCTGAACAGCAGAAAGGCTCTCCTGTGCCGCCATCGGATTTCTATGCCTTGGGGCGCACTTTTGTTTATCTGCTCACCGGCAAGCACCCAACTGACCCAGCCATTTACAATTCTAACACAGATGAGTTGCGGTGGCGCAATTTGGCTCCCAATATTTTGCCGGCGCTGGCAGATTTTATCGATAAACTGATGGCTCCCTCGGTTAAAGATCGCCCAGCTAGCGCGGGGGTGATTTTGCGGGAGCTGGCAGAAATTGAACAAACTCTCAATTCGAGCCAGACTGTTTCTGCGCCGCTGCAACTAAGACCCGTTTTTCAAATACCGCCTCCTGCATTATTGGGAGTCTCTGCAGGGGAATGGGGCTTTTGGTGGCAGTGGGTTGTGGCCACTGTGCTGGGGAATGTCGCCGGTTGGCCTTCCGGTCTGGTGGTGGCGCTAGTCCTGTCCCTCCGTGCCGGCAACACTTGGGCTTATGCTGCTTTATTTGGTTTACCGGGGGTTGGGGTGGGAATCATGCAGTGGGTGATTTTGCGGCAAATCGTCAAGAAAGCCGGCTGGTGGGTGCTGGCAAGTTTTGCCGGCAGTGCCGTATTCGGTGTTCTGTTCGCTGTCGGGAATCTTGCCCTGTCGGGTGCCGGTGACTGGGCCAAGTTCGGTGCGCTCATGGGAGTTTGTGTTGGAATCGCGCAGTGGTTGGTTTTGCGGCAAATGGTTGGCAGTGCTGGCTGGTGGGTGCTGGTGAGTGTGGCCCTCGATACCGCCGGTTTGGCTGTCTTGGGTGCCGGTCTGACTGGCTTGAGGAATATTGTACTGGCTGTGATGTTTACTGTGGTGATGGCTGCTGTCTTTGCAGGGGTTACGGGAGGCGTGCTGGTTTGGCTGTTGCGCCGGCCTGTTTCAGGGGCGGTACAGTGATATTGGCCTGGGGTGTGTTCAGTACAGCTGGGGTGTGCAGCCGGTGTTTGGGGGGAACTGCTGCGGCGGGGTTGGCAAAATCCAGGATTTGCCGATTCTGTCGTCTACCCCGCCGATCTGGCGCAGGTCGCGGGTTTCAGGGTTTTGAGAGGGGGCGGGAGAGACTTTTGTTAGTACAAGTTCAGACCCCGCCGAAAACTGCTTCTTGACTGCCGGTGCTGTATGGGTTTGAATAGGAAAAATTGCTGACCTTCGGGGAAGTGGAATTAATGGAAACAAGAAATAAACCCCCAATATCATTTATCTTTTGGCATAGTCGCTGACCTTCGGGGAAATGGAATTAATGGAAACTAGGAACCTTAACTGTTGGAAGGGCTTCTCCTTTTTAAACCAAGTCGCTGACCTTCGGGGAAGTGGAATTAATGGAAACTAGGAAAGTTTATCCCGCTTACGGATTTCCAAAATCGTCGCTGACCTTCGGGGAAGTGGAATTAATGGAAACTGGAATACCCTATTCCTATAGGGCATTCTTTTTTTGTCGCTGACCTTCTGAAAAGTGGAATTAATGAAAACTTAACTGCAAACGATCGCTTGGTTTTCTCCTGTGTCAGTTGCGGGAGATATTTATGAACCAGCTCCTACTTCTGCAAATGCCAGTGGGGGCTGTTTCCTCCAAAATATCTGTCAATTGCGGTAGATATTTATGAGCCATTGGGGTCAAATTAAGCTCCCGTATCTAGGGCTATAAAACGAATTCCGCATGACAAGGACTAATAAAAGATCCATACTCTTAAAATATGCGCAGTTTTGGGAGTGCTGTTGAGGTCAAATTAAGCTAGGTTTCTTCAGCGTCAGGGAAGATATTGCTAAACCCGCCCCCACTCATGCAGAAATAAGGTGCGTTCCCCCAAGGGGGAACGCTACAATTAAAACAGCAACAGCAGCGGCAGAATTTTCCCCAGCGGATTCAGCACATCTCCCACAGTGTCCGAAACACTCGCCAATCCAGATTTACCCACTACAATCACATCATTAGGGCGAAGCGTGGGATTGCTTTTCTCATTAATCCCTTCCTTAAAATCCACCTCCACACCCCGCTTTGAAACCGTCCCATTCGGATTCAACCGTATCAGTTCCACTTTCCCTTTCCGCGCTCGATTGTTAAACCCACCGGCAGCCAGCAGCGCTTGATTCAAAGGCGTATTCGGCGGAACCTCCACAGCTCCAGGCTTCACAACCTCCCCCACCACATTCACCGTCATTTTATCCGGCGAAAAACTTGCCGCAGCTAGCTGGGGCGCTTCCTCTGGATTGAGCGCGGTAGCCGTGGGAATAAAAATCGTATCTCCCTCTTGTAATATCGCATCTTGACGCAAATCCCCCGCTTGCAAAAGCTGCCACAAATTAACATTAAACGTCTGTTCCGAACCCTCTCTCGTAATCCGGCGCACCTGAATCTGGCGGATATCAGCTGACTGCGTAATCCCACCGGCAACTTGCAGCGCCCGCGTCACAGTTGGCAACTCTCCATCCTTGTCCGCTTTCACAACATGAGTTCCCGGACGAGCCACTTCCCCAATCACCGCAACATTCAGCGGCTGACTCTTAGCCGCCGCAAAATTAGCCGCCGCTAATTGAGAGGATTCCGCCAAATTAACCCCCGAAACCGTGGGAATTATAATCGTATCTCCCGACTGCAAGATAGTATCCTGCTGCAAATCGCCCTCTCGCAACAGCCGCCACAAATCCAAAGCAATAATTTGCTCCCCACCGGCTTGCGTGGGGCGGCGTATCGCTACCCGGCGCAAATCCGCCGAAGGCGTCACACCCCCTGCAGCTTGCAGCGCTCGCGTCACAGTCGGGCGCTCCCCCGTATCGCTAGCCTTTACTGTATAAGAACCCGGTTTAGAAACCTCCCCAACCACAGCAATATTTACCGGCTCCGTTTTAGGAGCAGCAAAACTAGCCGCTGCTAACCTCGACGCTTCTGCTAAATTCGGCGGTGCAGTCGGAATAAAAATACTGTCTCCATCCTGCAAAGCCAAATCTTGACGCACATCGCCCCCCTGCAACAGCGCCCACAAATCCACCTCAATTATCTGCTCAGCACCGCTTTTTTGGGGGCGGCGCACCCGCACTTGACGCAAAGAAGCCGCTTGCGTGATTCCCCCAGCCATTTGAATCGCCTGCGTGACCGTTGGGAATTGAAGCCCGCCTTTCCCATCGGGTGTGCCGGTGAGGGTAATTGTGTAAGAACCGGGACGGTTTATTTCTCCTGATATTGCCACTTTCAGGGGGCGAGGCGCTACCAGAGTTAGGGTGCTAATCGGAGTTCTGATGAAGGGGGTATATCTCTGAGAAACAACAGCCGCCGCCTGTTCTAAAGTCATTCCCTGCACTGAGACTTTGCCAATTAAAGGCAAATTCAGAGAGCCGTTGACGAGAATTTGGTATTCCCCACTGTATTCGGGTACGTTTACGATATCCAGACGGATGCGATCTCCCGCTCCTAAAGTGTACTCTCCCTGCTGGGCAACAATAGCAGAAATTGTCGGCTGCAGTGCCGGTTGGGGCGGCGAAACCGAGATTGCTGTCACTCCCCCCGCCCCCGATGCGGGGGGTGCCGGCGGTTGCGGTGTGCTAGACTGGGATTGCGGTTTGCTGGCGACTGCAGAAGGCGTCAGCACCGGCAGAAGCCCACTGCTAACCAGCGCTTGATAAACAAACGCAGCCACCTCACCCCGAGTCGCCACCCGACTGGGATTGAGAACCCGAACGTTGGGGTAATTCACCACCATGCGATTCTCTAATGCTGCAGCAATGCTGTTGCGAGCGTATTCGGGTACGCTCGCTGCGTCTTCAAAATAACTATTTAAACTCGTCGGGCTGACTTTAGCCGGTTTCAGGTTCAATCCCCGCACTAAAGCCATCAGCGCTTCCGTTCGGGAGATATTTTGGTCAGGATTGAAGAGGTTGTTGGAGTTTCCTCCCATAAATCCCATCTGATAGGCGGCTTGAATCGCGCTGTAAGCCGGGTGACTCGCCGGCACATCCGCGAACTGAACTGCTGGGCGAATGGGTGTTTTCTGAAAAGCTTTTTGTATTATAGCAGCAAATTGAGCGCGTGTCAAGGGCGCGTCGGGGCGAAAAGTGCCGTCGGAGAAAGCGGACATAACGCCCCGCGCCACGAGGGGTTCGATGAAACTTTGCGCCCAGTACCCCCGCACGTCAGCAAGGGGCTGTGGGGAAGCTTGCGCCACTTTTTGCGCCAGTTTTTGCGCTACTTGGGCTGCCGGTGGGGCGACTGACTGCACCGGCAATTCCGAGCCGGTGGAGAGGGGATGAGACGCGATAAATCGCGTCTCTAGAAGAGACGGCAATTGCGAGCAGGTTAACCTTGTAGGGTGCGTAAACGTTGCGTAAGCCCCTATAAGCCTATCATCCCCAGAATGTGCAACACCCAATTCCGAGCCGGTGGAGAGGGGATGAGACGCGATAAATCGCGTCTCTACAAGAGAGGGACTGTTGGCCCGGCGGGACCGGGTGGGGTGAGTAAACTGTGCGTAGGCCCCTCTATGACTATCATCCCCAGAATGTGCAGC
>CAZJNL010000422.1:0-5189 GCA_964546515.1 uncultured Oscillatoria sp. | reverse complement strand
AGCCCGGGATAGACCGGCAACGGGTCAAGTGTTTGCAAATACTCCTGATAAGCTTGCGCCTTGCGAGCCATCAGCCCTGCCAGGTAGCTTTCTGAGACAACCCGCCCCCGAATGGCCAGCAAGTCCGTGATGCAGGCTCTATCGCTCCGCCCCAGACAAAATTGCCGGAACTCCCCTCGTTTGGGCCGCAGATTTTCATCAATCAGCAGCCGCTCCAGCAGCCGCTCGTGGATTGGCTCGTCATTAATAATGACGCCGTTGAAATCAAACAGTACAGCTTTGAGTGTCATGCTAATGTGCTGAACGCCGGTAGGGCCAACCTTCTAAATCCCCGCCGGCTGGGGTGTCGGTTCTTTGCCAGACGCCTCGGGCTGCTGCGGCTGGTGAATCGGAAGCTGAAATGGGTTTGACGCCCCGGCTCACCTGGTGAACCCACCAGATGTCCTGGGTGCGCACTGCCCCAAATCCAGCCGCTTCCATCCAGGCATCCACACTGCCGGCGGCGTAGGCTTTAATCTGCGGTTCCTCAAAAATATCATTCAGCCAATCCGTGTGGCGCAGAGTTTTCTGATTGCCGTCGAGCACCACTATCTCCCCGCCGGTGGTGAGCAGCCGAAAACTTTCGCGCACGATGGCAAGCGATACGGGGGGCGGGGTTTCGCTCAACAGCAAAGACGCCGCAACCAGGTCAAAGGAGGCGTCGGGAAAGCCGGTGCGCTCAGCATTGCCGTGACGCCACTGCATGTCCAGCCCAGCTTTCTTGGCTTTATATTCCGCCATCACCAACATGTAGGGCGATAAGTCCAAACCTATCACCTCTGCTTGGGGGAAGGCTTGTTTTAACATCAGAGTCATCGAGCCGGTGCCGCAGCCCAAATCCAGAATCCGTCGCGGCTGGCATTGAACGGCGTCAATCAAGGCTTGGCGCACTACAGTCTCGGAAGGGGGCAGCGCGTACTGGGTGATGGGATCGTAGAAAACCGCTGCGCCCGGATTCAGGTAGCCGCGCTCTATGCCGTGGAAATTGGCAGTGCTGTAGTAGTCGGGATAAATTATGTTTGGGTTTGCAAGGCGCGAGCTTTCTGCCTGCCAGTCTATACTGTCAGAGAAGCGCCTCAGAGCCTCCTCCGAGATCAGGAGCCGGACGACCGGCGCTAAGAAGCGCTCCCAGATTGTGTCTTTGCGAACAGGCATAGGAGTGAGTGGGGATAGCAATGCTGGTGGGCCGCTCAATTGGCACGCCCCTCTTTCTTAAAGTTTAATAAATTTGTCGAAATTTTAATAAATCTGTAGAATGCACAAGCATTGCCGGCAGTCGGGGCACTCCCAACAGGGGAAGGGCTGGGGGTTTCTGGGTGGGGGCGCACTCAGGGGGTGATGGGGTTAGGGGGTTTCTGAGTACAGGGTGAAATTTAGTATCATCTTCTCCCCCTCTCTCCCGCGCCGTTTCCAAGTCCCAAGTCCTTGCTTGGGATAAGACAGACAGATGTACCCGCTTACTTATTTCTGCCAAGCGGCACTAAAAAATTTTGTTAGGGGAAAGCGTCAACCCCCATGAGACGGAACTTTCTCTTAAAAGTTCCTTTTAAAAAAAAGCTTCTCTAGCTAAAAATACTTGACATTTTCGATAAAACTTGGTAATATTTGCATTGGACAAGCACGCCAGAGGGCAAACCATGAAGATAATAAATATGTTGCTGGGTGCGGGAATTGCACTGTTTGTTTCCAATCTGCCTTTTCCCGCTTTGGCCCAAAATTCAATCAAAGTCGGGGGCAAAGACATCCCTGTCATCAAGGAACTGCCGATTATTATCATGCGCAATGCCGTGGGGATGCCAGTCATCAGTTACACTGAGAAGAGTGTTGACAGACGCTACCGGCTGGTCGAAGTCCTGCCGACCCTGACCCAAGAGGTGCAAGTCTCAAGACCTCCCGCACCAAAATCTCTCTACAGGGTGGCAAGAGTGTACGACAAGAAAGAAAGCAAGACGATGACAGTGGCTTTGCCTATTCAGTTTCAATCGATGGGCAGGTAAGACTGTCAGGGGCGTGGCTGACAGGGGGAGTGATTCGCCGGTGGGGCAGTGCCCTCAGAACAGCCGGTCAAAGGGCATCCGACCGAAATGTCAGCACACTAAATGATAAAATATATCAGGGATGCTTGCCTAAACGCCCGCGCTCACTGCTCTGCGCTTCTATTCCTCATATTGACGGGTGCGTCGAAAATAATGAGTGATTAAAGGGAGGCTAGAGCCTTGTTTTCGCCGGGGAGCAAAGCGCTCCCTGTGAGCCAAAACCGGCAGCAAGCAGAGCAGTGCGAGAAAACCGAGAGCCATAAAAAAAGGGAGGCTCCCGCCTCCCTGCAGTGCAGACAAGCCGGTGACGCCCAGCCAGGTATAGGCCAGAGTGCCGGGAATAATGCCAAAGAAGGTGCCGGCTGAATAGGTAAGCCAGCTAACCGGCGTCAGACCAAAGAGAAAATTGTTTCAATCCCGTTTCCGGGATTCATCTGGCAAAAAAGATTCTTCTCCTGCCGCCGGCTGAAATCATTATCGCATTCATTTCGGCAGATTTGCACAATCGGGATGCTCCCGATGGAGCCACCCAAAAGACACCCATTGCCCCCAAGGTTGCCCCCATCACTGACCACAAAGTGCCCCAAAACAAACCAAAGACGGCACCGCCGGCAATGGGGAAAACCGCGCCGGGTAAGCCCAGCACGGTTGCCAGAGCGAATGCCAGCACAAACAGGCAAACTGCCCAGCTGCCCCATTTTTCCAAATGCGCAACTAAAAAAGTGCGGTCAAGTAAACCGTTCAGTGGCCCAAAAAAGCAGAGCAGCACGCAGCTTAGCAGTGCCACCGCCAGCCAAAATCGCGGACTTTTTATAAGTGCAGTTAGCGACGAGCGCTTTGGCAACGCTATTAAAATTGGTGCCTCTTTCATCACTCAATTTTACTGTCTAAAGCTGTTTTAGCAAGGCGCGTCACATAAACCGTCACGATCACTGTGGCAATTAACCCAACTGTCCGCAGCACCCACTGGATGGTGCTGGGCTGTTGCTGGCTTCCCAGGGTGGCGATATCCTTACCCAAGGAACCAAAGTAA
This sequence comes from uncultured Oscillatoria sp., assembly GCA_964546515.1. Lineage (GTDB taxonomy): Bacteria > Cyanobacteriota > Cyanobacteriia > Cyanobacteriales > Oscillatoriaceae > Oscillatoria. The sequence continues at coordinate 2,081 of CAZJNL010000422.1, read as the reverse complement.
ACATACATGACTGTTCCCGGCATCATGCCAATCCAAGAGGCGAAAAAATAGTCTCTCAACGAGACTTGCGTGACTCCAAAAGCATAGTTTAACAGATTAAATGGAAAAATGGGAGACAGTCGGGTTAAGCCGACAATTTTCCATCCCTCTCGGGCGACGGCTGCATCAATTGCCTTGAATTTCTCATTCCCCGCTATCGGCTTCTCAACCCAGCCCCGCGCCAGATAGCGCCCGACGAGGAACGCAACTGTGGCTCCCAAAGTTGAGGCAATCGAGACGCAGACGGAACCCCAAACCACTCCGAAAAGAACACCGGCACCCAGCGTCAGGATAGAGCCGGGTAGAAACAGCACTGTAGCCAGAATGTAGATGAGGATGAAGACTGCAAATCCTGCTGCGCCCAGACTTTCAGTCCAGGAGATGGCACTTTTCAAGAGTCCCTGGAGGTTGAAATATTGCGCCGCAACAGCTAGAGCAACGACTAGCAAAATCCCAGCAATCAGTTTGAGTTTTGCGGACAGTCCGTTTTTCACTGGTTTCTCCATTTTTATTGCCGATTGACTACTTTTTATTGTTTCTCGTTTCTTTGGTTCTAGAGCGAGTAGTAAGGTGCGTTCCCCTGGGGGGGAACGCACCCTACCAGTCTATCTTGGCGCTCTTGGCGTCTTGGCGGTAAAAAAAATTAGATCTAGTAGTAGGGTGCGTTTCCCCTTGAACGCACCCTGCGAGTCAAACTAACGCGCCACCGCAGCTGGAACCGCACCCAGCGGCGCAACCGTAGCAATAGGGTGCAGTCTTGACTTGCTGAATTAAGTCTAAGCTGCCCGCAGCTAGCAACTCAGCCACAGTTACAGTTTCACCTTGGGGAGTTCTTGCCGGCAGATTTTCCATCTGGTTGAAGTCGCAATCGTATACATTCCCCAGATAGTCTATGGAAAGTTCATCGCGACACATTAAATGAGCGACCGTAGACGGATTGAAATTCACCTCTAAAAAATGCAAGTAAGGCTTGAGGAGTTTCTTGTGTTCCAGATGGAACTTCGTCCGCCCCACCGGCAGATTAGTAATTGTGAGCAGCTGGTTAAAGAGGATGCCGAAATGTTCTTGCAGGAACATTTTGTAATCGCGCTCTAGCTTACCCTGATCAGGGGGCAGAGAAAATTTCTCTGTGCTGGGTATCTGGGGATTATACACCAAATCGAGAATTAAATTCTCCTCGCGCCCGTAACCCAGCTGATTCAGCCACTGAATGGCCCGAATCGAACTGTCATAGACACCGGCACCCCGCATTTTATCCACATTGTCTGGCAGGTAGCAGGGAAGAGAGGCAATAATTCTCAGCTGGTGTTGCTGGCAGTATTGTGGGATATCCTCAAACCCCGGCTCGAAATAAATCGTCAAGTTAGAGCGGACAGTGACCAGCTTGCCGGCAGCCCGTGCGGCTTCTGCCAGGGGCTTAAAGCCATAGAGCATTTCTGGCGCACCGCCGGTGATATCCACCGTTTTAATTTGGGGGAAACGCTGAATCAGCTGAATCAGCTGGGCGCAGACTTCTGGGGAAAGTTCCTCAGTCCGCTTGGGGCCTGCTTCCACATGGCAGTGAGTGCAGGCGAGATTGCAGCGCTTGCCCAGATTGATTTGCAAAACGCTGATTTGGCGCTTGGTTAAAGGGCTGCCTATCTTTTCTGGAAACGGTGTGAGAGCGGTATGAATGGGTTGGGCATGAACCATTTTTGTGGGTTTTGATTTCCTTCCTTATTGTCACACAATTTTACTGCCAATGTCCGCTCTTAGGGGCGGATGTCGGTCAAGTATTCTGCTGAAGCCGTAAGAAGCCAGGTTTCTTTGGGTTGTCCCGCCATAAGCTCACTGCTTCTATGCAAATCAACCCATTTTTATGTAGAGCATATCTAAATAATTTGTGATCTTCCCTATCTCTCTTCTTCCCTTGGCGCTCTTGGCGTCTTGGCGGTTTATTAAAAAATCACAGCTTAATTATAACCTCTATATTAGGGGCGGGGCAAGTCAATATCGTCTGTTTACGGCAGACATCCCCGATAAACCCGCCCCTAAAAAGATGT
>CAZJNL010000421.1:1799-5205 GCA_964546515.1 uncultured Oscillatoria sp. | reverse complement strand
ACGGCATTGTAGAGAGACGCGATAAATCGCGTCTCTCTACAAGAGTTTTGCAATAAGGATGCCACAGGAATTGATATGATTGGCGAGATACCTCTCTATTTTCTGGGCGCTCTTGGCGTCTTGGCGGGAAAAAATAAATTAACCGCCAAGACGCCAAGGACGCCAAGAAGGAAGAATTTTTGGTGAATATTTTATGCGAGAACTATTGTTAGCTGAGTCTAATCCGGTACTTTGTGATATAATCTGCCAGCGCATTGCTGAGAGTCCGCACCGGCGCATTACGTTTGCTGAGTATATGGATTTGGTTCTGTATCACCGGCAGCAGGGGTACTACGCTACGAATCAGGTCAATATCGGGGTGCGGGGGGATTTTTTTACTTCGCCTCACTTGGGTGCTGATTTTGGGGAGTTGCTGGCTGAGCAGTTTGTGGAAATGTGGGAGTTTCTGGGGCGACCTGCTCGCTTTCAGCTTGTGGAAATGGGCGCGGGACAGGGGCTTCTGGCTGCGGATGTGCTGCGATATCTCCACCGGCATTATCTTGACTTTTTCAAGGTTTTGGAGTATATTATTGTTGAGAAGGCACCGGCTCTGATTGCGGAACAAAGGCAGATTTTGGCGCGTTTGTCAAGTGCCGGTGGGAATGTTCGCTGGTGCCGGTGGGAAGAGATTCCGGCTGATTCGGTTACGGGCTGTCTGTTTTCTAATGAGCTGGTGGATGCTTTGCCTGTACACTTGATTGCGATTGAAGATGGGCGGTTGCGGGAAGTTTATGTGACTGTTGCGACGGGGAATTCTTCTTTGGATCACCCTCACCCCCAGCCCCTCTCCCATGAAGGGAGAGGGGAGCAAGAGGGGGGAGGGGAGTCTTTGTTTGCGGAGGTGACGGGTGAGGTTTCGACGCCGGAGATTTCTGAGTATTTTGAGAGGGTGGGGATTGAGTTTCCGGGCGGTGCGTATGAGGATGGCTACCGCACTGAGGTGAATCTGGCGGCGCTGGAGTGGATGGGGGCGGTGGCGAGCCGGTTGCGGCGGGGGTATGTGCTGACTGTGGATTATGGCTATTCGGCGGAGCGGTATTACAGCCCACGTCGGCGAGGGGGTACGTTGCTGTGCTACTACCGGCACAGTCACCACGACAATCCTTATATATATGTTGGGCGACAGGATATTACGGCTCATGTGGATTTTACGGCGCTGCAGTGTCAGGGGGTGCTGTGCGGGCTTGAGCCGGTGGGCTTTACTAAGCAGGAGCTGTTTTTGATGGCGCTGGGTTTGGGGGAGCGGATTGCGGCTGTAACGGCTGCGCAAACCCAAAACCTCGGAGAACTGTTGCGCCGGCGAGACGCTCTGCACCTGCTGGTGAATCCGATGGGGCTGGGGGGTTTTGGGGTGTTGCTGCAGTGCAAGGGGCTGAGTGAGGATGAGCGGGGGCGAGTGCTCAAGGGGTTGTCTGTGCCGGTGATCTGAGAACCCCACCCCCCCCTACCCCAGGAGCATCCCCTTTTTGCAAAGATTTTCACCCCCTCACCCCCCTCTCCCCCCTACCCCATAAAGGGTGACGGGGATCACAAAAATGGGATGCTCCCTCACCCCCCCTACTCCGGGAGGGGGGAAGAGGATGAGGGGAAGTGGGTGCGGGGAAGTGGGTGGGATGTGCCGGTGGAAAGGCTGGGATATTGGGTGAAACGTTTCTAATTCTGTATTTTAACATAAAAGTTACTAGCCCCCAGCCCCTAGCCCCCAATTGGAACAAATATTTTATGATAGGACAACTTTTAGATGGACGTTACGAAATCGCGAAAGCTCTGAGTTCTGGTAGCTTTGGCAAAACCTATCTGGCAAAAGATACTAAGCGTCCGGGAAACCCGATATGTGTTGTGAAGCAACTGCAGCCAACTAAGTCCGAGCCTCATATTCTGCCGGTCGCCCGACGCCTCTTTAATACTGAGGCGGAAACTTTGGAAAAGTTGGGGACGCACTCGCAAATCCCCCAGCTGTTCGCTTATTTTGAATGGAATAGGGAATTCTATCTGGTGCAAGAATATATGCCGGGACATTTGCTGAGTCAGGAACTTGTGCCGGGGCAGCCTCTGACAGAGGAGGATGTGTTTAAGATTTTATCAGAGCTGTTAGAAGTGCTAGAATTTGTCCACCGGCACAAGGTTATCCACCGCGACATCTGTCCGAGAAATATTATCCGGCGCCAGCGCGATAGCAAGTTGGTTCTGATTGATTTTGGGGCGGTTAAACAAGTCACGACTCAGACAAACCCGACGATTATTATTGGCACTCACGGCTATATGCCGGTGGAGCAAGCGCTGGGAAACCCTCGCTTGAGCAGCGATGTCTATGCGGTGGGGACGATCGGCATCCAAGCTCTGACGGGTATCCCGCCGCTGAAACTGCCAAAAGATTCGCAAAATCTGGAACTTCTCTGGCGCGATAAAGCGCAGGTGAGTCGGGGGCTGGCGGATTTTTTGGATAAAATGGTGCGCCACGATTTCAACGAGCGCTTCCCGTCTGCAAGGGAAGCTCTGCAAGCTTTGGAGGCTTTGAAGGGGCGGGGGAGTTCTGCTGTAACCCAGTCATCTGTACTGGGAGTAACGCAGTCTTTTCGGCTGGATAAATCCGCTGTGATGGGGCTGTTGGCTGCTGCGGTTTTGGCGGCTGCCAGCTTTGTTTTATTATATAATAAAAAGGAGTCGCCTGCGCGATTGCCGCTCAGCGGTGAAGTGGTGAGCGGGGCGCTGAGCAGCAGTGACAGCACTCACTTCGATCCTCTGGGGAATAACAGTTATACGGACTTGTACGCTTTTGAGGGGCGCGGGGGTGAGAAGGTGACAATTGAGATGAAGAGTGAGGTGTTTGACCCCTTTTTGATTTTGCGCGATCCGCAGGGGAAGCAAGTAGCTTTTAATGATGATGTGTCGCCGGTGGATTTTAATGCGAGAATTGTGGCGAAGCTGCCGGTGGATGGGACTTATACTGTGATCGCTCGCTCTAAGGAAACGGGGGAAACGGGGGCTTACACTTTGCGGGCGGTGGGAAATTAGGGAAGAACCCCACCCCCGTTTGTAGTAGGGCTAAAGCCCCACACCCCGTTCGTAGTAGGGCTAAAGCCCCACACCCCGTTCCGTTTGTAGTTGGGCTAAAGCCCCACACCCCGTTTGTAGCTGGGCTAAAGCCCCACCCCCGTTTGTAGTTGGGCTAAAGCCCCACACCCGCCGGTGCACTCGCCGATGCACCCCCTGCGCCCAGGGAATAGCGACGCCGCACCGGCATCTCGCCTCCGAGCTCCGAGCTCGAACGATGGAGCTCCGAGCTCGGATGATGGAGCTCCTACCTCCAGCGATGGAGCTCCTACCTCCAGCGATGGAGCTCCTACCTCCAGCGATGGAGCTCCTA
>CAZJNL010000421.1:0-1699 GCA_964546515.1 uncultured Oscillatoria sp. | reverse complement strand
CCTCCAGCGATGGAGCTCTGAGCTCGACGCACGGATAGGGGGATTGCGCACAATGTCAAGAAACCTGGTTTCTGGGGTATGCGCGGTTAAGTTTTTCGGCGGGGTGGGGCGGGTTTTCCGGTGGGGGTGTGGCGAGGCGCTCTAACAGGGATAATACAGGAACAGTACGACCTAATCACTGAGCTATGATAGGACAACTTTTAGATGGGCGTTACAAGATTGTCGGAGTTCTCAGTTCAGGGACTTTTGGGAAAACCTATCGGGCAGAAGATACTAAGCGTCCGGGAAATCCGACTTGTGTTGTCAAGCAATTAAAACTGGCTAGCTCTGACCCGGCAATTCTGCTGATTGCCCGCCGGCTCTTTAATATAGAGGCGGAAACGTTGCAAAAGCTGAGGACTCATCCGCAGATTCCCCAGCTTTTTGCTTATTTGGAGTGCGGGGGGGAATTTTACCTGGTTCAAGAATACATTGCTGGGCATCCGCTGACTCAGGAACTGGTTCCCGACAAACTTCTGCCAGAGGAGGAAGTGACCGGCATGTTGCTGGAGCTGTTAGAAGTTCTGGACTTCGTGCATGACAATAACGTTATCCACCGCGACATTAGCCCGAAGAATATTATGCGGCGCGCTCGGGATAAGAAGTTGTTTCTGATTGATTTTGGGGCGGTTAAGGAGGTCAGCAGCCAGGGGCAAAACTCAACGATTGTGATTGGCACGGACGGATATATGCCGGTGGAGCAAATCGCTCGCCACCCGGAGTTGAAAAGTGATGTCTATGCGGTGGGAATGATTGCGATTCAAGCTCTTACGGGAAAACGTCCGCTGCAACTCCCACTCAATCCCGCTACTCAGGAAGTTATCTGGCGCGATCGAGTGCTGGTGAGTCAGAAGTTAGGGGATATTTTAGACAAAATGGTGCGGCGGGACTTCCCGCAGCGTTACTCCACGAAGGAAGCGCTGGAAGCTGTCAGGAACTTGAAAAAGCCTTCCGGGCTGCCGGCATTTTTATGGGCGGTGCCGGAGGGGCTGTTTCTTATTATAGCACCGGCAGTGATAAAGTTGCTTGCCGGCGGGAAAAATTCATCTTCCCGATTGCCGGTGAATGGGGAAGCGGTGAGGGGTGTTCTCACCAGTGATGACCGCAGCGACAACCCTCTGGACAGCACGTTCTCGAAGGTGTATTTTTTTGAGGGGCGCGGGGGCGAGCGGGTGACGGTTGAGATGGTGAGTCAGGAGTTTGACCCCTATTTGGTTTTGCGCAATGCGGATGGCAAGACAGTGGATTATAATGATGATATATCGACGCAGAATTTTAATGCCAAAATTGTCACGACTCTGCCGGCGGATGGGACTTATACGGTTATTGCCCGTTCCAAGGAGGTGGGGGAAACAGGGGCTTACACTTTGCGGGTGACTAGCGCTACTCGCTGATGGGTGCCGGTGGAGAGATTGTCTCTGCTGGTAGCGCTTTGGGGTTGGGCGAAGCATGAGCGAATTTAAATCTTTTACTGATTGCAAAGATAGTCGCGCCTTTTGCGTTAGCCCCTACAGTAATAACTCGTAGGGTGCGTTCCCTATCCCACCGGCACCGATGGAGGTGCGTTCTCGCGCCAGGGAACGCACCCTACCCCGGGCTAGCTACCTGATGGGTGCCGGTGGAGAGATTGTCTCTGCTGGTAGCGCTTTGGGGTTGGGCG
>CAZJNL010000420.1:0-5206 GCA_964546515.1 uncultured Oscillatoria sp. | reverse complement strand
CCCAGCTCGAATATTCACCAGCTTTTGAACCGAGCCAAATCCCCCAGCGTCGAATACACTGTAGATGCAAACCTGCTGACAAAAGCGCCGGTCGCCCGCAGCCGCCAGTCCCAACACCTGCCCGCCCGCCAAACCCCCCACAGCACCCCCCAGCATGGCTTCAATTGCCCGCAAAAACCTATTTGAAGACATCCCTCGCTTCCTGATCGCCCAAGCGGGGATAATGTTTGCCGTTAGCCTCGTCACCATTCAAACCGGCATCCTCAATGGATTCACTCGCTCCACCTCCCTCCTAATCGACAGTTCCAAAGCCGACATCTGGGTGGGGTCAAAATACATGGTCAGCTTCGAGCTATCTCTGCCAATCCCCTACGAGGGAGTCGAGCAAGCCCAAAAAGTCGCCGGTGTCGAGCGCTCGGAAGCCCTAATTGTCCAAGGTGCCCTCTGGCGCGACAAAGATGGCAATATTGTACCCGTCAGAGCAATCGGATTTGACCCCGCCAGCCAACTATTTGCACCAGGCAATATCGAGCGCGGAAACCTCAGCTTCCTCAATCAACCTTACACCGTGATCGCAGATCAAGCCAGCTTGAAATCCCTGAACGTAGAATGGGTGGGCGATGAAGTGGAAATGGGTGCCTTTCGGGCGAGGCTGGTGGGCTGGACGCGAGGCAATCAATCCATCGTATCCAATTCTTTCCTGTTCACCTCCCTGGAAAATGCCTACGCTTACGTCAATTCCACCCTCAGCGCTACTTCCCAAACAGCCCAGCAGCTGCAACAGCTAGCCGCTGACGGCAAAATCCTCGATCCCGCCCTCGCCGCACAGCTGGCAAATCTCCCTCCCGAACAGCTGCAGCAATTAGCCGCCTCCGGCAAAATTCCCGATCCCACCCTCGCCGCACAGCTGGCCAATCTCTCTCCCCAACAGCTGCAACAGTTAGCCGCCACCGGCAGCATCCCCGCAGCCACCGCCAAACACTCCCCACCGGCACCTCGAAAATTAACCCCCAACGACCGCATCACCTATATACTGGTGCGGGCCAAACCGGGCGAAAATCTAGAAGAGCTCAAACGGAATCTAGAAGCGGCAATGCCCGACATCCGCGCCTACACGCGCACTGAAATCGCCGCTAGAACTCGCAGCTACTGGCTGCAGCGAACAGGAATTGGCTTCATCCTCGGGTTGGGCGCGGCGGTGGGCGTGATTGTGGGCACAGTGATTGTCGGTCAAATTCTCTACGCTTCCGCCTCCGATCACATCAAAGAATTTGGCACTCTCAAGGCAATGGGTGCGTCTGACTGGGTAATATACGGCATCATTGTGGAGCAGGCTTTATGGATGGCGGTTTTGGGGTATCTGCCCGGGATGGTTGTCTGCTGGGGGGTGGGCAAATGGACGCTCGCCAGTCAGGGAATCGTGATATTAATCACGCCGGCAACTGCAGGAATCGTGTTTGGCATCACTGTGGTAATGTGTGTCAGTTCAGCCCTGTTCGCCATTCAAAAAGTCACCCGTCTCGATCCGGCAGTGGTCTTCAAAGCCTAACCTCAAGTTTTCAGACGTTTGTATCAGTAATTACTGCCTTGATGCGGAAAATATTATAGCATAAAAAATGCTTTTAGTGAGTTATGATTCCGAATTTATCCCACCCGATTTGGAATTCCTATCAAAATGTGCGCCCCTCATAAGCATTAGTTTTAAGCGGGTGGGGTGAATCATCCCGCCGAAGTTTATCCGTGTCGCGCTCCGCACTCCTGCAAATAAGTTGTATTATAGGCAACCAACAGGACTTGATATTAAATACCACTACCTAAACGCAATCTTTAGTTTTCCTGTATTGCCGGCTACAGCAAACCCCCTCACAACCTCAACCTATGACAGCTTCTCAAGTTCACATTGCCAAGCTCCTTCCTCAAGTGCATGCTACTGCCAAAAGCTCAGTCAGTGCCAGAACCGGCGCGATCGCCGCCCGGGGGGTGGGGATGGTTTTCCAGTCGGGACAGCAGTGGTATCAAGCCCTGAAAGGGATTAACCTGGAAATCCAGCAAGGCCAGATCCAGCTGCTCATGGGGCCCTCTGGTTCGGGCAAAACCACCTTGCTGTCAATTTTAGCGGGGATGCTCACCCCCTCTGCCGGCAGGGTTTTTCTCCTCGGACAAGAAATTACCAAGATGTCTCGCGCCCAGCTCGCCCAGTTCCGCCTGAAAAACATCGGCTTCATTTTTCAGGGCTTTAACCTGTTTCCAGCCCTGACGGCGGCTGAGAACGTTGAACTGGCGCTGGAAATTAAAGGGATTCGCGGACGAAAAGCCCGCCAGCAAGCCCAAATGCTTCTGGAACAGGTGGGGCTGGCAGATAAAGCCAAGCTGCACCCCCGGGATCTGTCGGGGGGACAGAAACAGCGGGTGGCCATTGCGCGAGCCCTAGCCGGCAATCCCCAGCTGATTATGGCAGATGAACCCACTGCAGCGCTGGACTCCCACAGCGGGCACGCGGTAATTGAACTGCTGCGCCTGCTCGCCAAAGAAGGCGGCTCCACGGTGCTGATGGTGACTCACGATCCCCGGATTGTAGATGTCGCCGATCGGGTGCTGTATCTGGAAGATGGAGAAATCCAGCCGCACCACCCACGAGCTTGAGCGGTTCCCAGTGATATCGCCGCAAAACTTGTTGAGGATCTATAACTCCTTGCGGTCGCTGTGCGTCGGGTACTTGTGGCAGCACCTTCGTCATCTGCAGTGCCGGCAGAGGGTTCGCTCGCACCTAGCTGGGGGGGGATGTTGCCCGACTGCGTGAGGACTTATAACTGGAAGCGCATCGCCGCAACGGATTGCTGCAAGTCGCCAATCTGCTGTTGTAGCTGCAGCGTGACTGCAGCGAGACTCTCTAGCTGCAGGTTGGGTTGAATGTGTTCAGCCCCCGGATTCAGACCGGCGATGTCCGCTCTCAAATCCTCAATTCGCCGGTCGAAAAGCGCCTTGATGCCGGAAATTTTCACGTCTAGTTGGGTCATAGAGACGGCGAGCCTTTCCCTTGTCAGTTGCTCCCAGCGGTGCCGGTTGAACAGGTTGAGCAGCAGCGACAGCGACAGGGGAACCGCCGCATAAATTACCTGCTGCAAAGACACAGCGGCGACTGAGCCAATCACCGCACCAGCCAGTGATAAATATTCGGCCATCTGCAGCCAATCCAGGTTGTTTGCTTTCATGGGGGGTTGCTCCAAACCATTTTTCTCGGCATTGTGTCTACCATTATTAGAATGACGCAGATTCGTCTGTACCTCCTCTCCCGCTGTTGTAGAGACGCAATTTATCGCGTCTGGGAGTAGGGGCTTTCGGCAGTTCGCCCCGACTAGGATTTTTGCCCTTTAGTTCAGTAGATTTGTGGGCATCGTTACGCACCCGGAGAACCCCGCCCTTACCCTTGCAGAGATAGCGCCAGCTGATTGCTAGAGACATTGTAGCTGAGTCCGGCAACTCGGCAGAGAGCCCGGACAAAAGTGGTAGACTGCCCGTTTTATGGTGTATTATAATACTAGCAGAGCGGGTAGAGTGCACCGGCTGCAACAAGCTGCACTCACGCTAAGGGTTATCAAAGATGATGTGGCGGCAGATTGCAAACTCCTTTGGACTCCCGGCAGCCTTGCTGGGTGCGGCTGCTGCAATTGCGGTTGCGCAACCTCAAGTAGCAGTGGCGCTGACTGTGCGGGAAGTCAGTTATATGGCTGAAAAAATTACGGTGTTAATTGATGGGGAACTCCCAGGATCGGGGGTGATTGTTGCCCGGGATGGTAACACTTACTACGTCCTCACAACTAAGCATGTTGCTGAGCGTGCCGGTGGGTATAAGGCAGTCACTCCTGACGGCAGGCGATATCCAATCAGCTCTAGCACTGTTCAAAAACTGCCTGACGCTGACTTGGCGGTGTTTCAATTCACCAGCGAAAAAGATTACCAAATTGCCACCTTGGCTGATTATAACTTAGCGGGAGAGCAGTTTGTGTTCGTCTCTGGGTGGCCGGCACCCAGTCGCTCTATTCAAAATCGCGCCCGTCTCTTGAGTTTTGGAAAACTGATTCCGCAGGAGATGCGGCACCTGTTAAGTGCAGCGCCTTTTGGGGAAGATTCTCAGGGATATGAGCTGCTCTACACCAGCATAACTCAGAATGGAATGAGTGGGGGGCCGGTGTTAGATACCAGCGGTCGAGTGATTGGCATTCACGGGCGAGCGGAAGGCGAAGTTATCTATGACGATCTCAATAGCGGCTCTCCTCCGCTCAAGATTGGCTTTAGTTTGGGGATGAGTACCGGCACTTTTTTGCTTGCAGCTAGCAAGGCGGGGATTGCCGCGAAATTGACAGTAGAAAAGTCTCCGCCTGAACCCATAGCGCTGTCAGAAATCGGAGAGCTGTATTTAACATCTTTGTCAATTCCAGATGCGAACAATCCCGATGCCGTTTACTGGGCTGACCAAGGCAATAAAATGTTGAGGTTGGGACAGTTAGCAATGGCTGGCGCTGCCTACGACAGAGCGCTGCAAATCAATCCCAACTTTTATCAAGCTTGGTATGGCAAAGGTTTGATGCTGACCTACTGGAAAAAGTACCAAGAGGCGATTGCCGCCTATGAAAAAGCGCTTGGAATTATTGAAAGACAGCAGCAAACTGAAGCCGATCCAAATTTACGCGCTCGATTGCAGAAGGTAGGAGAAAATGTTCTTCAGCTGCGAGGGAATCTCCTGCAGGAGTTGGGTTTTTCCAACCCGCCGGCTCGTCAGTCACGCACAGCAGAACCGCAGGAGTTGCCAGTGCCGGCGTCTTGTTTAACCAACCCATCAGAGTGTCCGTCACCTGAAGTTGAGCCGGTGCAACCGCCTTTGTGGTAATATGATAGCCGGCTGAATCAATTTTATCAAGTTGTAGGGGGAGCATCCCATTTTTGTAAATCCATCTCTTGTAGTCCAGGCATCTTGCCTGCCCTTGCGAGCTATTTTTCAGGCACAGGCTGAACGCAGCGCTACAGAAAATGAATAGACTTACAAAAGCACAGGCTCGACGCCTGTGCTACAGAAAATGAAGAGACTTACTGTAAAAAAACCCGTTTTCTTGAAGAAACCGGGTTTTTGGCAGGTTTTTGGCGAACTAGCCGGCAACCGGCGCTGCCGGTACAAGCGAAGGCAGCTCCGACGCCAGCAACCCCTGAA
>CAZJNL010000419.1:0-5207 GCA_964546515.1 uncultured Oscillatoria sp. | reverse complement strand
GATAAATCGCGTCTCTACAATATCTTTGCAATAAGGATGCCACCGGACTTGATATCAACTCCTACCCCCTCTCCCACAAGGGGAGAGGGGGAAAATAGATTTTGGCTGCAGAACCGGCAGCAGGTTGCGGTTTGTTTTGTGGGGTTTGCTGTAGTGCGGGGGAAGTGCCGGTGGCGGCGAATGGGAGCCGGCAGTTGGGTGTATGCTAGAAGGTGACACCGCACGCAAGGAGTTCCGCTATGAGCGCCAAGCTAGATGAAGGAGTGCGCTGGACAACTGCAGACATTGACCTCTTGCCCGAAAATGAGGGGACGCGCTACGAGATTGTGGATGGGGAGTTGTTTATGACGAGAGCGCCGCACTGGAAACATCAACGGACTAGCTTCAATATATGTCGAGAGCTTGATGCTTGGTCGGAGTCAAGTGGTCTGGGACAGGCAATCATCGTTCCTGGTGTGCTGTTCAGTGAGACAGACAATGTAATGCCAGACGTGGTTTGGGCTAGCAATGAAAGGTTAGCCTTGCTGCTAGATGAGGCGGGACATCTCACCGGCGCACCTGAATTAGTTGTGGAGGTGCTATCGCCTGGAGTGCAAAATGAACGCCGCGATAAAGTTGCTAAATTCAAACTCTACGCCTCGCGGGGGGTACAGGAGTATTGGATTGCGGATTGGCGCTCTCAAAAAGTTGAAGTTTACCGGCGCGAAGATGCGGCGCTAAAATGGGTGGCGGCGCTGCTGGTTAATGATGAATTGAATACACCACTGTTCCCGGGATTTCGCTGCCGGTTGGCCAGGTTTTTTGTTTGATAATGGCGAGCCGGTGTTTGGTTCGGTGGGGAAATTGCTTCACCGGCATCCCGCACCGGCAGTGCCGGTAAATCCTGCCACTTTTGTTCGGGGATGTGCTAAACTAAACGTGAGTGATTGGCAGGAGGGAGGATGAAAAAGGACGAGGTACTGGCAATTTTGGCGGCGCACCGGCAAGAATTAAAAGCTTTGGGGGTGAAGTCGCTCGATTTGTTTGGCTCGGTGGCGCGGGATGAAGCACGCCCCGACAGTGATGTAGACTTTTTAGTGGAGTTTGCTGAACCGGGCGGGCTATTTCAACTTTTACGAGTGCAGCACTACTTAGAGGATATCTTGGGGTGTTCTGTAGATTTGGGAACCGAGAACGCTTTGAGGAAACATTTGCGGGAACCCGTTCTCAAGGAGGCTATCCGTGCCCTCTAGAGAATGGCCACTGAGGATTCAGGATATCTTGCAAGCGATTGCTGAAATTCAGCAAACTACCGCTGGAATGACTTTTGAGGACTTCGCAAGACTGGAAGAAATTGTCGCGCAAGGAATTTTTTATAATTTTCTCATCATCGGTGAAGCGGCTATCAACGTGCCGGTTGAAATTCAGTCGCGCTATCGCCAGATTCCCTGGCGTCAGATGGGTGACATGAGAAATGTAATGGCTCACGAATACTTTCAAATAGAGCCAGAAAGATTTTGGAGAACCATCCGCGATGATTTACCTCCCCTGGTGCCGGTGTTGCAGGAATTATTGCAACGCGAGGTTAGGGGAGGTTAGAGGGCATTTATAAATAAAAAGTGAAGCAACAAGAAACCGGGTTTCTTGTGCTGGGTAAGCCAGAAACGAACTAACTCCTACAAAAGAAACCCGGTTTCTGCCCACCCTCGACGCTTAACAATTACTTTATAAGTCAGCTGTTAGTTTTTTGGGTGGGGTAGGGTGAGAGCGCCGGTGGGATTGGGGGGTGAGAGAGGGGAGGGGCGAGCGCCGGTGGGATTGGGGAATCGGAGAGAGTAGAGGGGTGCTCGCGCTTCCAGGCTAATTCACTTTTTCTGAATTAGTTATCCTGGATCTCCTGCCATTTGATGGGTTATTTATCGTCTTCCAACTGTCGCCTTCATAAGTTATAAGAACTTCTTGACCTACATCTGCCTCAATCTTGTCTTCATACCAGACAAAGTAACGATTGCTGCTTTTAGCCTGAACAAGGATTTTATACTTAGTATAATCGATGCCAAATGTTTGCAAAACTTTAAACGATTCAGTGGCCATAATATCCTTCTCCTGGGGTTTTCGCTTCTCACTGAGGCGGTTGAGGGGGCAACTCAACCTTCCCATTAACCGGCGTTATTGTGAATTCCTGCTTTGAAGCAGCCTTGTTAGCCTCAATTATCTCAGTCATTGCCTCACTAAAATGAGACTGGGTGACACGCTTTAGTTCTTTGGGCTTGTCTTCTTTTGCAGCAGCCACTACAGCTTTTAAGACAGCATTCTTGATGTCTCTACCGGTGATTTTATCAAACTGCTTAGCAAGTTCAGCAAAATCTACCGACTTATCTAAGGGAAGTTTGCGGGGAATCTGAGCTTGCCAAATCTGGGCGCGTGCTTCTTCATCCGGTAAATCGAACTGAACCTTCCACCGGATACGGCTGATGAAAGCCGGATCGTAGTTACGGATTAAGTTTGTGGCGAAAATCACAATCCCCTCGTAGGAAGAGAGTTGCATTATCATAACGCTGCGGGTTAAGTTAACCGCAGTGTCAGTGGATTGGCTGACATTTTCCAGACGCTTACCTAAGAATGAATCGGCTTCATCGAAGAATAGGACTGCCTTTTGACTGGTGGCAAACTCAAAGGCTTTAGCGATGTTCTTCGGGGTGTCGCCAACATACTTAGACTCAAGCTGCTGGTAGGGAACCACTAGAATTTTCAGCTTTAGCGCATGAGCGATCGCTTCAGCGGTGAGCGTTTTGCCTGTACCAGGCGGACCCGAAAAGTTGACGGATAGGGCTTTGTCAAGCTTGTGCTTTTCACCCATCCCCCATTCCCTGTAAATTAAGTCTTGAAACTCCAGTTCAGCTAGGATTGATTCTACCTGATGTCTGGTTGTTTTCGGCATAATAACATCTTCGAGAGTGTATTTTGGCTCTCTCAGATAGGGGGTAAAATCTATTGCGGAGTCAGGGACTTTATCAAACTCCTCAACTTCCTGTTTTTGGCTGACTCTTTGGCTAGCACTGTTTCTCTGATTTTCAGAGATGACGGTGTCGCCAACCGCCTCCATAAACTCTCTCGCTCTATCAAATCTGGGCATAGCAATTATCTGATCCTTCAGTCGATTTGGACAATCAAAGCATTGAAAGTAATTTTTTTCTTGGCTTTGCTGTACGGATCTAGGTTTTCACCTAATGATTGGAAAAACTGAACAACAGGGATGTTTGCCAAGATATCCGGTGGTTCTGGCGGGGCGATAAACTCCTTAAAGAGAGGCGCGAGCAGTTGCTGGGCGTCTTTCGCCCACTTTTGGTATTCTGGGCCGGTTAACTCATTATCAAGAACATAAATCGCTTCTAGCTTAGAAGACGGTACAGTCGAGGCAATCGGCAAATCACGATTGTTAATAGATGGGACTTCATACCCTCTTTCTTCCGGTCTTGTATGTGTGTCATACAGCCATATCTTTAGCTGCCTAAAATTACAGTCGCGGAGACGAATACTTAAACCAAATAAGGGGCCAACAAGTAAAGAATCGAAAAAACGCTGCGTTTTCTCAGGAACCACACATCTAGCGTTGTTCAGTCTAAGTCCTGGTACGCCAACCAGTTTAATCGTTCTCAAACTACCCTCACGGTAAGGTGAGCGAAAATCAACAACAGTATAGATAATTTCCGATTCCGGGTTCCGTAGCTTTTCTGGTTCAGAGTTGCGGGGCATAGTTCAATCCTAATGCGTGATTTATGGGGCTGGAAGCGTGAGATTAATACTGGATATTTGTCAGAGCCATTATTTTTGTCGCTTGTGACCGCTGCTTGGGCAAGGGAGTATTCTCAGGTGCTTGCTCAATGCTGAAAACCTCTGAGGGTTTGTTGGGATATTTGGGGTCCCAAACTTCCATTAAAGTTTCAGTGAGAATTGCTCCTGCGTAAAAGATAGCATATAAGGTCAGGGCCTTTCCAAAGGCTGCAATCAGAACCCCGACCATCGCGGCATACCATACTGCTTGTATGATGGAAACTAAAGCTCTGGCAAAAGCAGCTATGGCTCGTCCCAACCATTCAATAAACTGATCTACCAGACCGCCAAGCCATGCGAAAAAGCCCATTTAAGTTATCTCCAAACTTGCTAACTAGACAGTCAGTTTAGTGACCATTGGGTTCTGCACTGTAGGTAACTGAACGCCTTCCTCCTGATTCACCGGCCTCACTGACATTACAAAAGGCTCGCGATAGGTTTGCCTTGGGTCTACGAATGCGAGAATGGTATCCAGACCATCCTGGAAAACAGCCAACAGCCACTCCCTACTATAACCAAACTCTTGGCGCAGATAGGATTCAATTTCTGGCCAATTCTTGTCTAAAAACTGAGCTATCAACGCCAGATAGTATTTGGTTGCCTCTGTTGCATATCCCCAAATCTCCTTAACTGCTGCAACCAGGTTCTCCCATAACCTAGCAAAAGCTCTTGATAAAGCCTCGACGATCGCAGCGAAAGCATAACCGGCTGCTGCACCCAGGACAAAAGCTGCAGCGGCTTGCAACAGAATATCCCAAACCATTGGTATTTACTCCTTGTGGGCTATCCCCCCTTCCTCCCTAAATTGGTGGACTGAGAGGAGAGGGCTTTGGCACCTGTACTTTGATGAAGAAGCTAAAGGTTAATTGGGGTGCCGGTCGTCTCACGATCCAATCGTAAGCCCTACCGCGCTCCTGGCCACTGCCTGAGTATTTCTACTCGGCAAGCGGGCCAGCCGGCTGGCTCAACCCTATCGCTTATACCCATAATAAACTCCCCCCACCTAACTGGCGACTAACAAAGGCTATAATTTTCAGTTAGGCTCACGTTACCAACTTACCGGCACTGCAATGGCACATAATAAGGAGGAGATGTTCGCCGAAGCGGCCCATTACTGGGACTTGGAACGGCTGTACCAAGCCCTGGCCGAGGCCAAGCGGCAACTGGCCCCTCGCGCCAGAAAGGGACTGACAAACACGGAAAAGCTGTACCTGCGAGGGCTGCTGTGCGGTAACAGCCCCGCTGAAATGGCCCGCAAACTCCTCCAGAGTCCCAAGGGAGTTGAGGTTTTTTTGTGTAAAACTTTATACCAAAACTTTAAAAAGATGGCCAATTCCCCAGATGAACCAATAGGAAATTGGCGAAATATCAATACCTGGCTAGAGTCAGCAGGA
>CAZJNL010000418.1:0-5209 GCA_964546515.1 uncultured Oscillatoria sp. | reverse complement strand
GCCCTCAAAAGTGAGTGCTGAGCTCTTCCTTGGCGTCCTTGGCGTCTTGGCGGTTCAAACTCAATCTTAACCCCCGGTTTGAGGCGTTTGCCCGGTTTGACTAAGGCAAGCCAAGTGCTCTGAGTGCGCTGCTCGAGCAGCAAGACTTCCACAGGTGTGCCGGTGGATTTGTGACCGTAGAGTCTGGCGGGGATCACCCGCGTGTTGTTGAGGACTAGCAAGTCTTTGGGCTGCAACAAATCGGGCAAATCCCGAAAAATGCGGTGGGTGTGGTGAGTGGGAGAGTCAACCACCAGCAACCGGGAACTGTCCCTGGGCACAGCTGGATTCTGGGCGATCCGACAGGCGGGCAAAAAGTAGTCATAAGCGGCACCCGACAGCTCGAAGTAGGAGCAGGTCTGGGCTACAGTGGGCGATAGGGGGTGAATCTGGCTCACCTGATGGTCTAACAAAGTCTTTGCTCCTCGCTGATAATCCGCAAATCTGACGCTCACCTGCGCAAGCGGGACAGCTTTGAGGCGGCAGCGGATGCCGGCTCAAATATCGCACTTCCGGTGGATGACAGTCTGGTAAATTTCTATCTCTGTTATTTTACCGAGTTGCCTCTGTGAATTTGGGGAGGAATTTGGGAACGCTACAAGTGCTATCTCGCGGCGCTCCCCGTAGTCTTTAGGGGTCACATCTGGGGAGAATATAAAGAGTAGCCCACGCGAGAGCCCGGAAAAAATGGAATATCTGTATTACGTTGCCAATGCCAGCCTGACGCTCTGGATCGCTGAATACCTCAACAGCGCCAGCCATCTGCCAGTTGGCTTTATGAGCGTTATTCATCAGATTGATGGCTGGGTGATTCGGGTCAAGATGACCCACCGCCTGGAACCGCAGATTGACAGCAACTTCCGAGCGTTCATGAGTGAACTGGGAATTCCCCACACTCCGGGAATTCGCTTGCAAATGGCGCTTTGGAGCTTGGAAAACGGACAGTCTCCCGTTGATGTCATGCGTCGCTACCATGTGGCAGTGGTTTCTCACGGGCATCCGGATAAGAGCGAAATTGAGGAGTTTCGCCGGCAATTCGTTAAAGGGCTGGGATATTGCCCTGAAACCCTGGCTTGAGGTGTTAGGTGGGAGGTGCTAGGTGCGCTAGTGTTGGGTCGTAGGTGTTGGGTGGGAGGTGTTAGGTGGTAGGGGGCAGGTACGGTGCGGGGTAATATGTGTTATCTGTGCCGGCGACTCACTCTCCAACCCCTAACCCCTAACCCCTAACCCCTAACCCCTAGCAAATGCTGACTCGATGTAGTCTTGCAGGGTGAGTTGGTATTGTCCCCGGAAGACCGGCTGCCCGACTGTTACCGGCACCGGTGAGGGGGAGACGCCCGATCGGGTGCCGGTGCTAACCCCAGGCGGCAGCTGCTGGCAGCTGACGAGGGCCACATCAAACCGGCACGGTATCTCTGCTAAATCCGGGCGGTTGGCCAAAAACAGCTCTGCGGCTTTGTAAAGTTTTTCCTGCTTTTGTGGGGTAATGGCCAGCAAACCGCCGGCATCCCAATTCCCCCGCCGGCGAGTTTTGACTTCTACAAAGGCTAGGGTTGCAGACCCCTGCCTGTGGCCAGATGCCGCCGGCTGCCGGTGGGCAATTATGTCTATCTCTCCCCACCGGCACCGCCAGCGCCGGTGGAGAATCTCCCACCCCTGCTGCTGCAACCACTCAGCAACTAAGTCTTCTCCGGATGCGCCTCTGTCAGGGGTGCGGTTCCCACCGGCATGCGGTGGCGTGAGTGAGTCAGGCATGGGGGCAATTCAGAAATGTTGCGTCAGCTGGTACTATTACCAAATAGCACGCACTGCTAGAGGGCGCAACTCCCCCACTAGCTGTTGACTTTATGGCGTTTTTGTGCTAAAGAAACGGTGGCCGGTTGAACTCAATCAGAATGAATTATAGATTTCGTAAGCGTATTCCAGCTATCCTATTCAGTGCAGTCTTCTGGGCTGTGGCTTGCCTGACAGCTATTGGTTTCCAGGCAACCCCTGCCTTCGCTGCCGACTACAACAAACAAACACTGATCAACGTCGATTTTTCGGAGCGAGATTTGACAGATTCCAGCTTTACAAAAGCGAATCTTCGCGGCAGCAATTTCAGCCACGCTAACCTGCAGGGGGTTAGTTTTTTCGGTGCTAACCTCCTGGGGGCGACTTTTGAGAGGGCTGACATGCGTAACTCGACTTTGGACACGGCACGCTTTACCAAGGCGAATTTAACTAACGCCATTCTTGAGGGTTCCTTCGCCTTCAATACCAAGTTTGACGGTGCCATCATTGACGGCGCTGATTTTACGGATGTGCTGCTGCGACAGGACGTCCAGAAACAGCTTTGCGAGGTGGCTAAAGGCACCAATCCCGTCACCGGTCGCGACACTCGCGAGACGCTGGAGTGCGATTACCTGAGATAAAATCCGCTTGTATGGTTTACTATTGCCCCGCCGGCGGGGCAATAAACATATTGATTAAACGGAGAAACAAATGGTTTTCAAAACCAGGTTTCTTAAAGAAACCGGGGTTTTGGCGCGCTGGCAATTTTATTTTGGCTAAGACCCATTCCGTTTGCATAAGTATTGCAATTTTCTCCTGGTCCAGACGCGATAAATCGCGTCTCTACAAGAGGTTATCTAGGCATCAGACGCGATAAATCGCGTCTCTACAAGAGGTCACCCAATTCCCACCCAAGGCAGTTGCACCAAATCGGAAAAGGTGGTACTGCGCTGCCGGTCTAATTCCCACATGCGGGCTTTTTCGGCACACAGTTGCTCTTGGGAAGACTGAGCCAGTTCGGGGTTGACTGTCGGGTCTGTTTGCTGCCACTGATCCATAAAATAACGATAGCGTTTCTCGCACATCACCCGCTCCAGAGAGGCAGCTGCGGCTCGAATGAGTAGGGGTTGCCGCAAGATGTCCAGCTTGGTTTTCTCCCCTAGATAAAACAGGTGAGACACAAACGCCATCTCCTTGGGAAACTCCACATACCGGTCTTGCAGCGCTGAAATTAGCTGGCTGGGATCTGCAAGAGACGTTTGCACTTCTAAGATTTGCCGCCACAAGAACCGGTGGTGAGAGAGGCTAAATTGCAAATTGCGCTCTTCTAAGGCGTATTTTACCGCTTGCCGGTGTTCGGGGGAGTGGAGGTAAATGCGCAGCAGTAACGCCTCGGCTTGTTCCAAAAGATTGCGCTCGGCAGAAACCGGCAGTGCTTTTTCGGAAGTATTGCTAGGCTTACTTTGCCGGCGCGGCAAAATTCGCTTATTTAACTTCAGCCGGTTGGCGACGATCAGGGGAGGTTGCAAGGAATCGTCCTTTTGAAGGAGTTTTTCCCAGTGACGGACAATTTGGTTGAGGAGATTGTTTTCTATCAGTGACACTCGTTGGGAATCTCTCAGGCTGAGGTGTTCCGCACACTGGTGGGTGTAGTGGGTGAGGTTGTCGCTGGTGATGTTGCTGAGTAATTTTACCATTGCCTGAGCGACTTGCCCAAACTGATCCGCCTGTTTGAGGTCTTTTCCCACCAAGAGTTGCTCAATCTGCCAGTCGATCCACAAAGGAGCGGTGGCGAGCAACTGCCGGTAGGGTTCTGGCGAACCGCTATTCTTAAGGAATTCATCGGCATCTTTGCCGTCGGGAATGTTGAGAACCCGCAGCTGAACTTGGCCGGTATAAGCAAGACCGGCAATTTCGCCGATAGCTCGCTCTGCAGCAGCGGTGCCGGCTTTGTCAGCGTCAAAATTGAGGACGATTTGCTTGGATTCAGTGTAGCGCAGCAACTGACGCACTTGGTTTAAGCTGAGGGCTGTTCCCAGGGAGGCGACGGCATTGGCAATACCGGCAGCGTGGAGAGCGATGGCATCAAAATATCCCTCCACCACCACAACTTGGTCTTGTTTGGCAATAGCAGTTTTGGCTTTGTCGAGGGCAAAAAGAGTTTTGCCTTTGTCAAATAATTCAGTTTCCGGGGAGTTGAGATATTTCGGCTGCTCGTCGGTAAGGCTTCTGCCACCGAAGCCAATTACCCGCCCTTGGATGTCGTGAATGGGGATAATAATCCGATCTCGAAACCGATCATAATAGCCGTCTCCGGATTTCCGGGGCGCAATCAGCCCAGCTTGCTCCACCAGCTGCACCGGCTGGCGCTTGTACTCCACCAAGTAGCGATAGAGCACCTCCCAACCTGCCGGTGCGTAACCCAACTGGAACTGCTCGATGGTTTCCGCGCTCAGGTGCCGGTGGGATTGCAGGTATTCCAGAGCCTGCTGCCCTCCCGACTCGTGCAGGGCGTGCCGGTAAAAACTCGCCGCTATACCCAGAATCTCATAGAGCTGCTCTCGCAAAGACAGTATGCGCTGCAATTCTTGCCGCTTTTCTGGCTCTTGGGCTCGCACCGGCACCCCGTAGCGTTTAGCCAAATCCAGCACCGCCTCAGTGAAGGAGCGCTTCTCAAGCTGCATCAAAAAGTTAATCGCATTCCCGCCGGCACTGCAGCCAAAGCAGTAGTACATTTGCTTGCTGGGGCTAACTGTGAAACTGGGGGATTTTTCGTCGTGGAAGGGGCACAAGCCCACTAAGTCTTTGCCCCGCCTTTTGAGCACGACGCGCTCCGAGATCACGTCTACGATGTCAGCGCGTTGCTTTACTTCCTCAATAGTGTCGCGATGCAGGTGGGGAATGTCCATCAGCCCTCTTTGTGAGTCGCACTTTCTAACTTAGGTGGACATAATTAAGTATAACATGCCGGCGGCCATAAACGGCCATAAACCGGTAAACTTTAAGAAAACCGCTCTCGTTCCGTTTATTTTTGTCGGGATAATTATAAGATAGCGCTTTTTGTTTGATTCGGGAAATTAGGTTTTTTATAAACCGCCAAGACAAGACGCTCAGCGGCTAGCGCTAGAGACGCGCCAGCGGATCGCCCGCAGGGTAGAGCGCTTAGGCGTTGCGCCTACCCGCAGGGTAGAGCGCCAAGGAAAGAAAAGAGAGATGTCTCTCACAAATAATTTAGAACCTAAGGCGTCTTTCTGACGCGGGAGTATGTCACTTTTGCTAGTTTCCAGGCGATGGGAAAGAGTTTGTTGGCGAATTAATGGGGTGTCTTACACCATGATGCCCCCTTTTGGGGGTAGGTTGTTCGGTTTGTCTGTAGGTAGCGCTTGGGGTTGGGCGA
>CAZJNL010000417.1:0-5231 GCA_964546515.1 uncultured Oscillatoria sp. | reverse complement strand
GATCGCTGCCAAAACTGACATGTAATAATCCAGTGATACTACGCTATATGTGCTGCCGGCTCGCTCGAACGAGCCTTTAATTATTGTGACGTATTCTACGGTTCTGCGCCTGTTTCCAGTCCGGACAAACTAAAGAAGGGATTATAGCATATTAATGTTCTTTTGTCAAGGGATTTTTTTCTCGTTCCCAGGCTTCCCGTAAGGGTGCCTGGGAACGAGGGGAATTTCTTGACCGGCGTTACAGCACCTCGCGCCCCAGGTAAGGCTGCAAGGCTTCCGGGATGCGGACTGTGCCATCCGGCTGCTGGTAATTTTCCAGAATCGCCGACATGGTGCGCCCGATAGCCAAGCCCGAACCGTTGAGGGTGTGCGGGAACTGGGTGCCCTTCTTACCTGCTTCCTTAAAGCGAATATTGGCGCGTCGCGCCTGAAAGTCGCCAAAATTCGAGCAGCTGGAAATCTCGCGGTATTTGCCGGCATTTGGGAGCCACACTTCTAGATCGTAAGTCTTCTGCGCTGAGAAGCCCAAGTCGCCGGCGCACAGTTCGATCGTCCGGTAGGGCAACTTTAATGCTTCCAAGATGGCTTCGGCATCTCGCACGAGGGTTTGATGCTCTTCCTCGGAGGTGCTGGGGTGGACAAATTTCACCAGTTCAACTTTATTGAATTGGTGCAGGCGGATCAGCCCCCGCGTGTCTTTGCCGTAACTGCCTGCTTCCCGCCGGAAGCAGGGGGTGTAAGCGCAGTGATAGATGGGCAATTGCTCTGCAGGGAGGATTTCATCCCGGTAGAGGTTGGTCACCGGCACCTCAGCGGTGGGAGCCAGCCACAAGTCATCTTGGGCGCATTTGAAGCTTTCTTCGGCAAATTTGGGCAGTTGACCGGTGCCGGTGAGGGAAGCGCTGTTAATCAAGATCGGGGGGAGGACTTCTATATAGCCTGCTTGGATTTGCCGGTCGAGCATGAAGCTAATCAGGGCTCGCTCCAACGCCGCACCGGCACCGATCAGGGTGACAAACCGGCTTTGCGCCACTTTCGCCGAGCGCTCGAAGTTGAGGATGCCGAGCTTTTCGCCGATTTCCCAGTGGGGGAGGATGCCGGCATTTTGGGGGATGTGTTCGTCACCCCAGCGGCGCACCTCCACATTGTCGTTTTCATCTTTGCCTGCCGGTGTGGAATCGCTGGGCAAGTTAGGGATGGACAGCAGCAGGGCGTCAATCTGGGATTTCAGCTCTTTTTCCTTTGGCTCCAGTTCGCTCAGCTGGGATTTGAGTTGATTGCCTTCCTCTTTTAAGGCTTGAATTTCTGGATCGTCGGGCTTGGCACCGGCCTTCATTTTTTGGCCCACCAGTTTGCCTATTTCGTTGCTGCGGGCTTGCAGCTTGGAGCGCGTCGTCTCCAGTTCCCGCTGCTGGGCGTCAATGCTGAACAGCGGCTGTAAATCGTAGTTTCCGCCGCGCCGGTTGAGGCGCTCCTGCACTGCTTGTGGATTTTCCCGGATTTGCTTGATATCGAGCACGGATGTTCCCCAGACTCTCTCAAAGAGTGTTTTTCTGCTTCCTTACAAGGATTATCGTATCGCGCCTGCCGGCTGACCCTCACGCCCCGCTCGCTCAGGATGGGACGAGCCTGCTTGCCTGCCTGCTTCCGGGGCTTCCACGAGATAATAACCCATTTTGGGTTTATCCCACATTGGGTTTTAGCATGGAATTCGCACATTAGTCAGCCAGAGGGACGCACAAGTCGAGTTCGATTTGCTCCCCTATTTGGAGCGACACCGGCTTTTTCTTTCCCTTGCCGTTGAGCTTAGCATCCACAGGACGCTCCTCCCCCCGGATACCAGCCCCAAAAGCCGCTTCCTCATACAGCAATCGCTCCTGCATCTCCTGCAAGTGGTATTCTTCAGGGTAAATTTTTGCCTCACTCCGTTCTGTCGCTCTTTTCCCCACTTGCACGTCAAACCGGAATTTTTCTATTGGCTCGCCCGTCCGCTCCACATAATCCCGCAGAGTTTTCAAGTTGGGAAAACAGCCGCTCTCATCCGGCTCCCCACTCAGACGCCGCAGCGCAACTTGATGGGATCTCGGCTCCAGTTCCGCCCCCATGAAATGCCGCCCGAAATCCCTCGCCACAACCGCCACCGTGCCGGCTCCCATGTACGGGTCAAAAACCACCTCACCTTTATTGGTTGTCGCTAAAATAATTCTAGCGACTAAATCTTCCGGAAATTGACAGGGATGTATGGTTTGCTCCTCATGGTTGTGCTTGACGTTGCGGAACAGCCAGATGTCGCCAGGATTTTTACCGTCTGGGTTGCAGGATAGCTGCCCTTTGCGTTCGCCCCGGTAGTGCTTCTTGTTCTGGTACTTTTGCGGCACCCTGATGGCATCTAGATTAAAGGTATAATCATCGGATTTGGTAAACCACAGCAGGGTTTCATGCCGGCAAGAGAATTTCTTTTGCGCGTGCAGTCCGTGCTGTCTCGCCCACACAATCCGGTTGCGGGGAATCAGCCCACAAGATTCTAAAATGGGGAAGAAGCGAATGTCAAGGGTAATCAGCATCCCCCGGTCGGAAAAAGCGCCGACTTGCCAGAACAGAGAGCCGGTCTTTTTGAGAATGCGGCTGCACTCCCGCAGCACGACTGTCTGTTCTTCCAGGTAAATCTCCAGCGCCTTCTTGGCTTCGTACTCTTTCCCCAGATTGTACGGGGGGGGAGGAGACAACCAAGTCAGCACATTCCACCGGCAAGCCGGTCAGCAACTCCCGACAATCCCCCAGAAAGATATTATTCAAGGGGAGATTCTCTCTATTTCCTTTCACTCAAACACCTGCCCACTACAGAAAACCCCAGAAAGTAATTGTTAAGCCGGAATGGGGCCAGAAACCGGTTTCTTCGCTCAGTACAAGAAACCCGGTTTCTTGTGGCTTCTCTCTTTAAGAAACCGGGTTTCTCAACCCCCCCTTTCTGCAAAACTTTTAACACAAAATCTGCTCTAAGTCAACTGTGCCATCACTTCTCAGGTGCAGCCACCGGCTCAAACGGCACGCTCTTCCCCCCCAAAGCGTCCACAATCGCCCGCGTATTCGCCACCATCATCTTAATATAAGAATCCCCCTCACTACCGGCAGCGCCAATCGAGTCGGAGTACAGCTGTTTCGGCGCTAATTTCACCGCAGCTTCCTCAGCCACAGTTTTAATCAGCGCTGGGTTAATCGTGGTTTCCGCAAAAATTGCCGGCACCCCCGCCGCCTTGACAGCCTCCACCAGTTTGCGCACCGTCTGGGCGCTCGGTTGCTCCTCGGTACTAATTCCTATCAAAGTTCCCACCACTTCTAGCCCATAAGCGCGTGCGTAATATTGAAACGCATCGTGCGTCGTCACCAGCCGGCGCTTCTCAGCTGGGATGGTTGCCAATTGCTGGCTCATCCAAGTGTCCAGCAGCTTCAGTTCGCCGGTGAGTCGCGCCGCATTCTGGGTAAATTCCTCCCTATCTTCCGGCGACAGCGAAATCAAAGCATCCCGAATGACAGTCACCATCGCAATCGCATTTTCCACATCCCCCCAAACGTGCGGATCTGGCACTTTTTCGCCTTTTTTCTGCAGCTGCAGCGGCTTGACAACTTCTCCCACCGGCACCTGACGCGCCTTCACCCCAGCCGCCTTCATCAATTTAATCAGTCCGGGTTCCAAATTGTAGCCATTATACAGAATTAGCTTTGCTTTTTCCAGGGCAATGCTGTCCGCCGGCACCGGCTCGTAAACGTGGGGATCTGCGCCAGGTTTGAGAATGCCGGCGAGCTGAATCTCATCCCCCCCCACCCGCTCAGTCAAGTCCTCAATGATAGTGCTCGTCGCCACCACATTCGGCTTGTCCGGCGATCCTGGACTGCTGCGGTTGGGTGCCGGTGGCGCACACCCGCTCAAAATCGCCAGCAGCAAGACAAAGCAGAGCCTCAGGGTGTGGGTTCCCAGTAGGGACACCCCTTGCCGGTGGCCCTTTTGCCGGTGCCCCGCAAGGCTCGCAGGGTGCGTCCCCCCCAAGGGAACGCACCCGACGACTACAGGGAGATTCCCTCCCTTTTCCCTTCTGGGGAAGGGGGTTGGGGGGTTAGGTGTGCTGCTACAGCTGTGAGCCATCACCATTGCCTATCTTTAGTATTATGTCCATTTATAAAGTTTTTCATATTTCTTTCATTTTTAGAGTACGCTGGAAAAAAGCCAACCCAAGAAGAGCGTATGAAGACCGTCAAGCTGTCGTCCAGTGCCGGTGAGCTAACTCACCCCCAACCCCTTCCCAACCCTCACCCCCACCCAGCCCATCAAGAGAGAGGGGAGCCAACGATTGTCGTCAGCCATCTAGGGGTGAAATACCGCACCTTAGAGGCGCTGCGGGATGTCAGCGCCTTGGCGCACAGCGGCAGGCTCACCGGCATTATCGGGCCCAACGGTGCCGGGAAAAGCACCCTCCTGAAAGCCATGCTGGGATTGGTTCCCACCACCGGCGGACAGGTGCTGTGCGGCGGGAAACCGCTCTGGGAGCAGCTGGATCGAGTGGCTTACGTCCCGCAGCGCTCGCAAATTGACTGGACTTACCCCGCCACCGTCTGGGATGTGGTAATGATGGGGCGGGTGAGGAAAACCGGCATTATCCGCCGCTTCTCCGCAGTCAGCCGCCGCACAGCCGCTGCAGCGCTAGAGCGCGTGGGGATGAGCGACTACCGCCACCGGCGCATTGGGGAACTCTCTGGCGGACAGCAGCAGCGGGTGTTTCTCGCTAGGTCACTAGCTCAGGAAGCCGATATCTTTTGCTTTGACGAGCCCTTTGCCGGTATTGACCAAAAGACCCAAAGCGTCATCTTTGACATTTTCCACGAACTAGCAGCAGCTGGCAAAATCGTGCTAGTCGTCAACCACGACTTAGGGGAATCCATCACCCACTTTGACGACCTAATTTTACTCCATACAGAAATAATCGCCACCGGCAACCGGCAGCAAGTCCTGACACCAGAAAACCTTTACCGCGCCTACGGAGGTCAGGTGATGTTCTTTGACGACGCTGCATAAGAAAGAGTCTTTGTCAAGTATATTTTGTCTCTTTCTCTCTCATTCCCAGCCTCGGGCTGGGAACGAGAATTAACTCTGCGCCTCTGCGCCCTCTGCGGTTCAAAAAATACTACTCTTGCTTCTTGGCGTTCTTGGCGTCTACCCTGCGGGTAGGCCGCAAGGC
>CAZJNL010000416.1:0-5242 GCA_964546515.1 uncultured Oscillatoria sp. | reverse complement strand
TTTAGACCTGTTTTGTATATATGCTTTCTTCCGGATATTATAAATTTTGCCCTCGCTAGCTCCCAAGATGGCGTTGGCGGCGGTAAGGAAAGGAGGGACGTGACAATTGTGGATTGTAATTATACACCCCCTGCTTTGATTTGTCAAGGGCAGAGGCGAAAATTTCTCTCGTTCCGAGAGGAACGAGAAAAACCAAGGCGATCCTTCACGGCGGCGGTTCACCCCTCAAAAGCCTAAATCCCTGCCGACTAGCTGGCAGCCGAGCGGTGAAAACTCAGAGCTAACAAAGCTCGCCAAGTAAACACCGGCAAAGCCAGCATCCGCCGCCAGCGCCAGGGTTCTTGATACAGCCGGTACAGCCACTCGAGATTGTTGTTGCGCAGCCAGCCTGGGGCGCGGGTTTTAACACCGGCCCAGATATCAAAACTGCCGCCGACACCGATCCAAATCGCTTGCGGGCAGAGGTGCCGGTGCTGGACAATCCAAAACTCTTGGCGGGGCACGCCCAGCCCCACTAAAATCAGGCGGGGCTGCAGTTGCTGCAGGGTTTGGCAAAATTGTTGCTGTTGAGCCTGCTCCAGGAAGCCGTGCTGCGCCCCCACTATCTTCAACCCCGGAACTTGCAGCTCCCACCGCTGCGCCGCCTTCTCTGCCACCTCCGGCGCTCCCCCATAAAAAAATACGGGGCACGCCTCTCCCAGTTGGCCAACTTTGTGCAGCAGGCTCTCGCACAGCTCAATTCCCGGACACCGCCGCACTTTTTGCCCTTGCAGCTGCAAGTAGAGCACCACACCGGCACCATCTGGGACAACCAGCTCTGCCTGACGGATGGCGCTCCCCAAAGCCGGATTTTCTGTTGCCTGCACTGTCATTTCCGCATTGAGCGTCACGACATGACCTCCCAGTCCTTGCTGCAGGCGGTCTAGCAACCACCCCGGAGAGTCATCTAATAAGTGAACCGGCAGCCCCAGTACGGAAAATTCCCTTGGCACCTTTGACATGATCTATTGACTCACAGTTACACTCTCACCCATTATCCCCAAGGAGCGGTTTTCAGCAACGGGTTTGTCCGAGTCCATAGCAATTTTCTCTCCTTTTATTGTCAATTGTCAATTGTGAGTTCGACTTGGCAGCTGGCGGGGCTGGGTCGGACGCATGCAGCCGGTGGGGGATTGTTTCCGATTGTAACGATTTCACAGGGAACGCACGTCTGCCGGTGGATCGCTGACAATTTAAAGCTTGACTGATTTGCAGTTTTCAGGTAAGTAAGATTAAGGTTAAGTTTTCCCCGTTTGGTAAAAGCTCAGCATAAGCTTGCCCGGTTTTTTGTGAAGATGGCTTATGCTGGGAACGCCGAAGTGTGGGCTGGTGCCTCACGTTTCTCGTTACTAAAATCCGACTTCACTGATGCGTGAAAACTGGTTTGTCATCAATCCAGACTTTAAGGAATGCCTTGCAGCCTGCCGTCTAAACGGTCGCAGTGAATGAGCTTACATGCAGCAGTATTTATGGGAAATGCCATAATATTTGGGGAGGATTAGCCGGCTCGATTGATTTGGCTGTGGGCGGCTGCATGGAGTGGGTGAATCTGTTCCTCTCCCACTCCTTTTTACTCTGATTGTTACCCCCGATTGAATGCCCTTTTATTGCGTTCAAATGAGTTCAGAATTTCTCTCCCATGTCCCTATCTGCGAAAATTGTTCCACCTAGCGCCTCTTAACACCCCCATTATCTCATACGGCTCTGCTGTAAAGCTAGGCTCCCGCACGGTTGCCATCCCTATATTGTATACCTGAGAGGATTAACCGGCTCGATTGATATATACAAAGTCGATGCAACGGGAGGTGATGTCAGAGCGCCAGCGAACTGTGAAGGCCGGCTCGCCGGTGGGTCAACAGTGTCCGGGCCCCACAGAGCGGGCCAGGACAGCCCGAGTTGATATGGGGAAGCTGGCAAAAGCACCGCCGCACCATTGGGCACCGGGAACGAATGCCGGTGCAGTCAAGTAAGATAAGGCATATGAAGAGGGAGGCGTTTTAAAGGTGTGATGTAGCTCTAGTCGCCCAACTGTTTGCTGGGCTGAAGCACCTAGCAGACAATACCGGACTCTGCAATGCGGACTGTGGGCCAGACGTTGCGCCCAATCCTGAAGGGTGATAAGTTACCGGGGGGGTAAGGCTCTCAAGCGAGTCAGGAAGTTACAGCAACTGCGCTCCCGCAAAGCTCCAGATCCGGAAACAGCTTCCAGTTGCGAGTGGGGGTGACATCTATCCTGGCATATTTGCTGGAATTAAGGATATCCATAATGTGGGAATATTTGACTGAACAAAAAATGTCTAGCGAACTGACTCAGACCGGGAAAGAAAATATTTTAGCCGTTGACGATATACCGGAGAACCTTCGCCTTTTATCGTCAATACTGGCCGAACGGGGGTACAAAGTTAGCAAAGCTATCTCAGGTCAGATGGCATTGAAGGCAGCCGAGAGATGGCTGCCCGATCTGATTTTGCTCGATATTAACATGCCCGAGAAGGACGGTTATGAAGTTTGCAGGCAACTGAAGGCTTCGGAACGAACTCGTGAGGTGCCGGTGATTTTTATCAGCGCTCTGGATGAGGCGTGGGATAAGGTGAAAGCCTTTGCTGCCGGGGGGGCAGATTATATCACCAAACCCTTTCAGGCTGAAGAGGTAATCGCCCGCGTAGAAAATCAACTGACGATCTCGCGGCAGCGGTCATCACTGCGGGAGCGAACAGCACAGCTCGAACAGGAAATCAGGGCACGCCAGCAAGCCGAAGAAGCCGAGCGGGCTCGCGCTGTCAAGTTGCGCAACCACAACCGGGTTTTGACGCAATTAGCCAAAAGTCCTGCCCTGCATCAGGGAGATTTAAAAGCAGCTTTAAAACAAATTACTGAGGCTGGCGTTCAGAATATTGAGGTTGAACGCGCTAGCGTGTGGCTGTACGATAAAGCCAAGACAAAAATTCAGTGTCTCGACCTTTTTGAAAAGAGTCGCCCCCAGCATAGCGAAGGCGTTAAACTGGCAGCGTCAGATTTTCCCGCCTATTTTATTGCGCTGCAGCAGGAGGAACCGATTGCTGCGGATGACGCCCACACCGATCCGAGTACCCGAGAATTTTCCGAGTCCTATTTGACGCCCTTAGGCATCAATTCCATACTGGATATTCCCCTAATAATAAAGGGAGAAACGGCGGGGGTTATATGCTTGGAACACGTTGGGCAGGCTCGCCAGTGGACGCCGGAAGACGTGAATTTTGCGCGTTCGCTAGCCGATTTAGTGTCTTTGGCGATTGAAGCGCGAGAGCACAAACAGGCGGAGTTAGCCCTAGCAGAGAGTCAGCGCACCCTTTTGACGCTGATGAGCCACATACCGGGGATCGCTTACCGCTGTCTGAATAACCCAGACTGGACGATGCTGTTTGTGAGCGAAGGTTGCTATGAACTGACGGGGTATCCCGCCAAGGCATTTACTGCGCAAAAAACAATCACTTACTTTCAATTGATTCATCCTGAAGACAGAGAAACCGTCTGGAATGAGGTGCGAGCCGCTCTGGAAAATCGCTGTCCCTTTCAGCTCACCTACCGAATTGCTACAGCGACAGGAGAGTTGAAGTGGGTGTGGGAGCAAGGTCAGGGAATTTTCGACCCAAATGGGGAATTGCTGTACCTGGAAGGTTTGATTACTGATATAACAGCTCGCAAACAAGCAGAAGAAGAAGTCCGGCTCCTGCTGACGATCGGTCAAGCCATTAGTGCGGCTCCCGATTTCGATACAGCTTTAGAGGTGGCCTTGCAGCAAGTGTGCGAAACAGCCGGTTGGATTTATGGCGAAGCCTGGATTCCCGCCTCAGATGGGTCAGCCCTAATATGCAGCAAAAGCTGGTACTGCCAGCGCTTGGGGATTGACCCAACTGTAGTGGCTGAGATTGAGCGTTTTCGAGAATATGCCGAAGTTCTCACCTTCCTTCCTGGTGAAGAAATCCCCGGACAAGTCTGGTCAACCCGACAGTCGCAGTGGTTTGCCGATCTGACCGAGATGGAAGATCCCCTCCTGAGACTGGAACTGGCTGCCCAGTGCGGCTTAAAAGCAGGATTTGCCGTGCCGGTCGTCTCTGTAGGAAACTGGGGGCAGGAGACAGAGGATCGCAGCAGTTATTTGCTCAGTTCCCAATCCCCAGTTTTGGCGGTGTTCGTGTTATTCACGCTCTCAACCCGCTCAGAGGACAAGTGGTTGAGCGAGTTAGTTAATGTTGTGGCGGCGCAGTCGGGAACTGTGCTGCAACAGAAGAAAGTGCAAGCTGAAATGAAGGCACTGTTTGCGGCGATGACGGATGTGCTGGTTGTTCGGGATGTTTCTGGACAGTGCCTGAATGTCATGCCAACCAATACGGCGAATTTATACAAACCGGCAGCCGAAATGATTGGCAGAAAAGTCCACGACACTCTGCCGCCGGTGCAAGCGGATTTGATTCTCAAGGGCATCCAGAAGGCCGTGTCAGGCATGAAAACCGTCGAGATTGAATATTGCTTGCCAATTTCCGGAAAAGATACTTGGTTTGCCGAGACGATTTCTCCTCTTTCTGAGGAAACGGCGATTCTGGTGGCGCGGGACATCACGCACCGCGTACAAGCAGAGTCAGCGCTGCGTTTAGAGCAAGAAAAGTCGGAACAGTTATTGCTCAATATTTTGCCAGAGTCGATCGCCCGCCAGCTCAAAGAAAACCAAGGAGCGATCGCGGAACATTTCAATGAGGTGACGATTCTGTTTGCTGATATTGTGGGATTTACGACCCTGTCGGAGCGATTGAAACCCATTGATATGGTCAACTTACTCAATAAAATTTTTTCTACTTTTGACGAACTGGCGGAACAGTTGAAATTGGAAAAAATTAAAACGATTGGCGATGCCTATATGGTTGCCGCCGGTTTGCCCGTACCGCGAGCCGACCATGCGGAGGCGATCGCCGAGATGGCACTGGCCATGCAAGCGGAAATCCAGCGCTTCCAAGCTGAACTCTGTGAGAACCTTCAAATCCGCACAGGGATTAATACAGGCGCTGTTGTCGCTGGAGTGATTGGCACGAAGAAATTTATTTATGACTTGTGGGGAGATGCGGTTAATATTGCTTCGCGCATGGAATCTTCCGGTCAGCCGGGAAGGATTCAGGTAACAGCGGCTACCTGCGAGCGCCTGAAGGATAAATACCGATTTGAGAAGCGG
>CAZJNL010000415.1:0-5244 GCA_964546515.1 uncultured Oscillatoria sp. | reverse complement strand
CGCGATTCGGCGTTCTACAAGAGTTTTGCAATAAGGATGCCACCGGACTTGATATCAGATACAATCGGCACCCGGGCGAATGGGAATTTCAATGACAAACTCCGTACCCTTTCCCGGTGCCGAAAGACACGTCAGCTTACCCTTGTGTTTGTCCACCACAATCTGGTAACTAATAGACAGCCCCAAACCAGTGCCTTTACCTACCGGCTTAGTCGTAAAGAAAGGGTCAAACAACCTGCGGCGCACTTCCTCGGTCATGCCCGGGCCATTGTCAGCAATCGCAATCCGAGCGAATTGGGAATTGGGCATGGGGCATTGGGCATGGGGCATAGAGGATTCTTCTCCCCGATGTCCCATTAGACTATCCCCATTCCCCACCTCGGTGCGAATTGTAATAGTGCGAGGCGCACTTTGAGTTTCCAAAACATCAATCGCATTCGTCAGGATATTGATAAACACCTGATTCAGCTCACCGCCGCAGCACTCCACCTCAGGCAGATTGCCGTACTCCTTAATCACCTCAATGCCGGTATTTCCAGCCTTGCTTTTCAGGCGGTGCTGCAAAATCAGCAGCGTATTCTCAATTCCCTCGTGAATGTCCACCCGCTTGTACTTAGCTTCATCAAGGCGGGAGAAGTTGCGCAGCGACAGAATAATCTCCCGGATGCGCGTAGCGCCCACCTGCATCGACTTCAGGAGTTTGGGCAAGTCTTCCCTGACGAAATCAAGGTCGAGTTCCTCAGAACGGGCGGTGATTTCAGCCGGCGGGTGCGGAAAGTGCTGCTGGTAGAGATTCACTAAATCCAGCAACTCTTGAATATATTGACTCGCGTAACTGAGATTGCCATAGATGAAATTAACCGGGTTATTAATTTCGTGAGCCAAACCGGCAACCAGCTGCCCCAAACTAGACATTTTTTCCGTTTGAATCAATTGTGTTTGGGTATTTTGCAGCTGCCGCAGAGCGATTTCTAGCTGAGTTGCCTGCTGCTGCAGATTGGTGATTAATTCAGTCTTTTCAGCCTCCGATTCCCGCAAAGCTTCCTCTTTAAGCACGCGCTCAGTGATATCTTCCGAAGTCACCAGGATGCCCACAACATTGCCCTCGCCGTCGTGGAGGGGGATTCTGTTTTTGTCCAGCCAAACTTGCTGGCCACCGGCTTGAAATTGCGATTCGATGACGTGATATTCCGG
This sequence comes from uncultured Oscillatoria sp., assembly GCA_964546515.1. Lineage (GTDB taxonomy): Bacteria > Cyanobacteriota > Cyanobacteriia > Cyanobacteriales > Oscillatoriaceae > Oscillatoria. The sequence goes on along the minus strand of CAZJNL010000415.1, from coordinate 4,050 downwards.
CGCGTCTGCGTCCATAACTCGCCGGTCGCACTGGCGGAAGTAATTTGCCTGTTCCTGGTTCCACCCCAAATCCAAATCAGTCTTGCCCGCGATCTCCTCTGGAGAGCACAAACCGGCAGCCCGGGCGAAATTGCGATTGCAGCCCAGATACACAGAATCGCGATCCTTCCAGGCAATCAGCTGCGGGATATTGTCCATCACCAGCTGAAGCATTTCTTGAGAATTGCGCAGCTGCTCCTCAATGCGCTTGCGCTCGGCAATCTCGTTCTGCAGCTGAGCGATCGCGTGCCTGAAAGCCGCTGTCCGCGCCTCGACCCTAATTTCCAGCTCTTCATTGGCCAGCTTGAGCGCCTCCTGCGCCTGCCTGCGCTGGGTGACATCCCGGACTGTACCGATCATGCGCACCGGCACTCCAGAGGCGTCGCGCACCACTTCCCCATTGCTGAGAATCCAGCGCACGCTGCCATCAGGCCAGACAATGCGGTTTTCGATATTGTACTCTTCCCCCGCCTCAACGGCCATTGCGAAAGCCAGCATAGCGCGGCTGCGATCCGAGGGGTGGACGAGATTGATATAGCTGAAGTAGGTGCCGGGCAACTCGCCAACAGGCAAACCAAACAGGGATTCGGCCCCATCATACCAAGTCATGTCGCCGGTGATAATGTCCCACTCCCACACACCCATGCGGGCCACCTTGAGAGCCTGCTGCAGCCGCGCCTTTACAGAGGCGAGATGTTGCGTCTCTTGGCGCAGCGCCTCCTGTGCTCGCACGCCAGCGGTGGTGTCCTGAACCACCGCCACCAAGTAATCGACCTCGCCATCCGACCGGCGGACGCACTGCACGCCGATGCTGGCGTGGATCGTCCGCCAATCTTTACGGATAAACCGCTTCTCCAGGGAATAGCCATCGCTCAAACCGGCTTTTACCAGCTTGAGCTGGGCCACCTCAGCTTCCAGATCCTCAGGATGGGTTAACTCCGCCCAGGTCAAAAGCAGCAGTTCCGACCGGGAATAGCCACAAATGTCGCACAAAGCGTCGTTGACTTCCAGCCAGCCAAAGTCCGGCGAGATGATAGCCACGCCAACCGGCGACAGCTGGAAATACTTGCGGAATCGCTCCCCTTCTGAGCTTCTCGCCGCCAGAGCCTGTTTGTGCAAGCTGATCTCCTGTTTGAGCCGGGCGATGGTGCGCGTCAGCGAAGCCGTCCGTTTCTCCACCTGTTTTTCTAAGTCGTCCGCCGTGAACAGCCGCGCCAATTTACTGTCACCTAAGGCACCGGCAGTTTCTTCGTTTGCTTGCGGCACCCCCTCAAAAGCTCTCTGTTGCACCGCCGCGTAAATCAGCTCCTCTTCCCGCACAGCTGTGGCATTCCACAACAGCCTTTTGTAGGAGCCGTCAGCGCAGCGGTAGCGATTTTCAAAGGAAATTGTCTCCACCGTGCCGGTGGCCAGTTTTTCCAGAGCCGCTGCGGTGGATTCTCGGTCTTCCGGATGCGCGAATTCAATCAGCGGTTTGAGCAGCAACTCTTCGCCGGTGAGCGACAGCGTTTTTTCCCACATCGGGTTGAGGCGCTTGAAATAGCCGTCGAACCCAGCCACACAGAGCATCTCCTGCGACAGCCTGAAAAAGCGATCTGGCTCTGCTGCGAGATTTTGACGGTGATTCCTTCCATTTTTTAGTGCTTGGATTCCCATATTACACCTGCTTATTACTTGGCCATAATCCGCTGTGTCTTTTTAACGCAGCAGCAATTTAAGGGATGACAAATTTGATTTTTTATGACCGAGATATTTGTTTAATCTTGTTTTCTCTTTGACACAATTGACCGGCACTTTTACCCCTCTCGACCTTCATCTTTATTCCCCCCAACAGATCGGAGTCATTGCTTTACCTCAGTTGCGCGTAAAAAATCAGGAGTCAGCAGCGCAAGGCTGGAAGCGAGTCAGATGAAGTCCTGAGAATTCCCTCCCCCACTCTCCCTTTGAATTATTTTGTCACCCCACCACGGCTTGCAGTCTGACCCGACGACGGGCCATATACAGTAGAATGCCTGCGGGATTGAGACGCACCCGTTTTCTGCCGTACCGCTCTGGGTGAGAGGGGGTGAGCGCTTTGACAGCGTGTTTTTATATTATTGTTGATTTTTGATACATTTTGTCAGGGGTGATTTAAAGATTCTTAATGTATAGCATTTGTCAGATTGCTTGCCGGCGGGGTTCCAGCACCGCCGGTTCGCCTTTTGGGTGGCTGGCACTGCGGCGGGGCCGCCGGTGAGGTATGCTGAAGAAAACGGCAACTCACCCTAGAATACCCACACTGCCAACGATGCCCGCACCTGTAAGCGCCGACCCTACTGCATTTCCCCTGATCGCTGTTGTCGGTCAAGAAGCCATAAAACAAGCCCTGCTGCTGTCAGCTGTCGATCCGGGACTGGGAGGGGTGGCGATTGCCGGTCGTCGCGGCACCGCTAAATCCGTCATGGCACGCGCCTTGCACGCATTACTGCCACCGATTGAAATTGTCAAGAGGTCTGTCAGCAATTGCGACCCCAACAAGCCCGACGAGTGGGACGATTACACCCGCGCTCTGTACTGTCCAGACGCGACTGTTAGCTCTGCAGCCGGTGACATCCCCACTGAAGTCATCCCCGCACCCTTCGTGCAAATTCCCCTGGGAGTAACAGAAGACCGGCTCCTGGGTTCGGTGGATGTCGAGCAGTCCGTCAAACGGGGCGAAACCGTATTCCAGCCCGGGCTGCTGGCGGCGGCGCACCGGGGCGTCCTCTATGTGGATGAGATTAACCTGCTCGACGACAATATCGCCAATCTGTTGCTCTCGTCACTCACAGAAGGGCGCAACCAAATCGAGCGGGAGGGCATCAGTTTCCTGCACCCCTGCAAACCCCTGTTAATCGCCACCTACAACCCGGAAGAAGGCCCGCTGCGGGAGCACTTGCTCGACCGGATTGCCATTGCCCTCTCCGCTGACGGCGTGCTGGGAATGGACGATCGGGTGCGAGCCGTGGAGCAAGCCCTCTCCTACGCCAACTCCCCCCAAGCATTCCTCGGACAGTACGCCGAAGACACCGATAACCTCAAAACCCAGGTAATCTTGGCGCGGGAGTGGCTTAAGGAAGTCCGCATCACCGGCGAGCAAATCTCCTATCTCGTAGAAGAAGCGATTCGGGGCGGGGTGCAGGGGCACCGGGCCGAACTGTTCGCCCTGCGGGTGGCCAAGGCAGCTGCAGCCCTGGAAGGGCGCACAGCAGTCAGCGCCGAGGATTTGCGCCGCGCTGTGGAACTGGTTATCGTGCCCCGCGCTACGATTGTCCAGACGCCACCGGAACAGCAGCCGCCGCCACCGCCGCCGCCACCGCCGCCGCAGGATGAGTCGGAGCAGGAGCAAGAGGAAGAGGAAGACAAAGAAAACCCGGAACCGCCGGAGGAACAGCAGGCGACTGTGCCGGAAGAGTTTCTTTTTGACCCGGAAGGGGTGCTTCTCGACGACTCGGTGCTCTACTTCGCGCAAATGGCCAGCCGGCGGGGCAAGTCCGGCAGCCGCAGTGTTATTTTTTCGGATGACAGAGGGCGCTATGTTAAGCCGGTGCTGCCCAAGGGGAAGGTGCGGCGAATTGCGGTGGATGCCACCCTGAGGGCGGCTGCGCCTTACCAAAAAGCCCGGCGCGAGAGACTCGCTCGCGAAACCGCAGAAAAATCCCCTTTTCCCCAAATCCCGGCACCCCCTCCCAACCGGCGCGTATTCGTCGAAGAAGGAGATGTGCGGGCGAAGCGTCTGGCCAGAAAAGCCGGTGCGCTAGTGGTGTTTGTGGTGGACGCCTCTGGCTCGATGGCGCTCAACCGCATGCAGTCGGCGAAGGGTGCGGTGATGCAGCTGCTGCAGGAAGCGTATCAAAGCCGCGACCAAGTGGCGCTGATTCCTTTCCGGGGGGAACAAGCGGATGTGCTGCTCCCCCCAACTCGTTCGATTACCACGGCGCGACGGCGTTTGGAACGGCTGCCTTGCGGCGGGGGCTCGCCTCTGGCGCACGG
>CAZJNL010000414.1:0-5246 GCA_964546515.1 uncultured Oscillatoria sp. | reverse complement strand
GCAGAGGCGTCTCGCCTGTGCGGGGATTCGGGTGGGGTTTTGCTGGATAAATGCAAAGAGTTTTAATCATCCTTCGAGTGTGCGACGCTCCTTAGAAGGCGTTAAAGTAGAGGAGTAGCGCTCAAACAGCAAGCCGGCGGCAATCGCGCCAATGCCGCACAGTAAGAAGACAAAGGCTTTCAACAGCAAGCCAGTGTCGTACTCCAGCATCCGGCTGATAATTTGCAGCATTAACAGCACCATGCCGCCCCAAAAAGTGTCGCGATTCCCTAGCGCCAGCCCTTCCCGAATCAAGCCTGCAGCTAAGAGAAACAGGAGTACGTTGAAGGCAAAAGTAGCTAGCAGGGGAATGGAACTGAAACTAAAATGCCAGAGGGGAATTAGGGCGCTGACTGCAATAAAGCAGGCAATAGTGTTGGTGGTGAGATCCACTCCCCTGCGGGCTGGATGTTTTCTCCCCTGACGCGCTAGATACAGCCATTCCCACACTGTAAAACCGCCGAGAAGCGCCACGTCGAGCAGGGGAATCCAGCTGAGCAGCGTTGCGGCTTCAATTTGCTGGCTGGAAGCGTTTTCCCACCACCGGAAGGAGCAAAAATAAAACATTCCGCCGAGAAACCACAACGCCAGAGTGCGGGCGAGGGGTTGAAAGAGCCGGCTGTGGATATTTGGCAAAATGGTGTCGTCATAGCCCCAAAGCAGAGCCGGTGGGAGGGCGCAGGCAATTGCGGCGATCCAAGCCGGTGACACACTCGAACCTTGGAAAAGAGAGGTTTCCAGGGAAAAGACTATCCCAATCGCAGCTAAGGCAAAAATCGCGCGGGAGCGACACCAGTAAGCCAGGGGCACAAACAGCAAACTAGCCACCACCGGCATGTGCTGCACCAGCAACTCCAGCCAGGAAAATTCTTCTTTTGAGCGCCAATCGAACACTCCCAGCCAGTAACCCGATCCAATTAATAGCATTCCCAAGACGCCCAAGGAAGTCAAGCGCAGGCTGTACGCCATTGCCACCACGCCCAGCCCCCAGACGAGGAAAAGTCCGTGGGCGGAGCCAGAGATGTGGAACATCTGCGACATCAGCGCCATATTCGCCCCCAATATTATTGCGCCGAGCAGCAACAATGCGTGCCCCAACCGCTGTTTCCACCCGTCTCGCTTTCCCGCAGTGCCGGTGGGCATTCGCCACAGATAGAAGCCGGCGGCATTCACCCCGATAAATAAGCTGAGGAGCAGGGCGACTTTAAATTCCCGCGACCAAACTTGCCAATTCGCTGCTACGAAGGTAATTGCGGCTAAGCCGATTAGGATTCCTCCCAAGCCGGTGACAATTGCAATAAAGCTGTTGCTGGCAGCGGTTTCAAGGCTGTCAAATTGATAGCGATCTGACAGTTGCTGATACAAATCTTCATTAACTAGCCCCTCAGCTCGCCAGAGTTTGGCTTCCTGGCGCAGCTGGTGGCGAAAATTGTCTGAAACCATTTCATGGGCCTCGTTTTGTTGAGAAGACCGGCACGGTTGCCTATTTTCTAATATAATATTGATTATTTGATTGCGGGAGAGGGTTGGGACACCTGGCTTACTGGCACAGTTTGTAGCGTGACTCTGGCGCGTCACGCACCTTAATTGTATGTAATTAAAAATAAAAAACAAACTTTTTAACCCCAAACTCTGATAGAATACAGGATCACCTCTCATCGCGATCGGACTGGTACAGTTAGTGAAAGGCCAAATGCCAAATCGATATGACTTCTACAACTCCTGTTGCGCCCACTTTGTCTCTTGCTGCCCCCCAATGGACACCCGCTACCTGGGATGATTACTTAGCTTGGCGGGACAATCCGAATTTGGATAAAGACGTTCGGCTGTTTTTTAACGAGGGGTATCTTTGGGTAGATATGGGTAATGAAGGAATTAACCACGCTCGCTTTAACGAATTGTTTACGCTCGTATTTGGTTTCTGGTTCGCTCGTCAGCCAGGGGTGCTGGTCGATTCCCTAGGCGGTTGCGTGCTTGAAAGGCCAAACGTGCGTTCGGCGGCTCCTGATAAAATTTTGTATGTGGGCGGAGGTTCGCCACAGTGGGCGGAGGAAGAGCCGCGACGAATTAATCTGGATAATTGGCGCGTGCCCGATTTAGTGGGGGAAATTGCAGACCCTACCTTAGCCACGGATTTAGATGAGAAAAAACAGCTTTATGCTGGGTTGGGAATTCCCGAATATTGGGTAGTGGATATCAAGGGCCGGCGGGTGCTGGCCTTCTACTTGCAGGAGAATGGGAGATACCAGCAGATTGAAAGTTCTGTGGTGCTGTCGGGGCTGCCAATTTCGCTGCTGTCGCAAATGTTAGAGCAGGTGAATGAGGGGAATAATATTAATGCTGCTTTATGGTTTTCTCAGCAGATTGCTAATTTATAGGGTGGGGTCGAGCGTTCGCAGTTGCGCTGATAGTGGATGTCCAAGCTAGGCATAATGAAAGGCGGATCGCCTGTGATGCCACCGGCAACCTGCCTGGAAAATGCCGAAATGCTGCCTCTCATAAGGCGGGATAGCGCAAGAAACCGGAGCATCAATTAGAGCGCACCTTTGTCAAAGGAGCTAGTAAAAGTTTTCACAATTCCTCCCAATCCTCCCGTTCAATTTTCGCCTGCTTCAAGATGCGGGCTAGAAAGTTTGTGCTGATGTCTCCTTCGTGAGGATTGGGGATGGTGATGCGTTGAGTGCCTTTCAGCATGAATTGGTGTTTTTTGCCCGAATAGGGTCCCTCAAATCCTAATTGTTTTAAATAAGGAATTAAATCCTGCCGTTTAATCGGGCCTAAAGGGGGCATCAGGCAACCTCCTTGCGGATGGTGAGTTCGATGCCGTCAATTGTGGGCAAGGGAAGATTCATCGTCAGACTGAGCAAAATCCAATCTTCCAAAACTTCTTGCAATTCTTCTCGACAAGCTTCGAGGGTGGGAGCATTGGCGTAGACTCCCTCACAGATAGGTATTTCCCCGTAGAAAGTGCCATCGTCTGGGAAAATTTCATATTTAGCTTGCTGCATAGCAGCTTGGATATATTTGGTTAACATTTCTATTTTGGCGCGACAAGTGCGGTTTATTCTCTTATAACATCTAGCGAGTTACTGAGAGGGGGCCACCGGCCCGACATTTCACCTCTAAAGGAACCGAACGCGGAACAAATTATGTGGGGGATGGGCACCCCACTTGCCGGTGCCCCTACATGGGGGGCTTTAAGAGCGAGCGCGTGCTGGGGAACCAGACGCTCTCAGACTGAGTAAAATCCAATCTGGCAAAACTTCTGGCAATTCTTCAAGGGCAAGCTTCGAGGCTGGCAGTATTGACTTAGACTCCCTTGCAGATAGGAATTTTCCCAATCGCAGGATGGGAACGGGAATGCGAATGAGCGCGTTCGTAGTGGCGAGATCGTGCCAATGCCCAAGGGAGGCATAATCAAAGGCAGATCGCCTGTGATGCCACCGGCAACTTGGCTGGACAATGCCGAAATGCTGCCTCTCATAAGGCGCGTTCGCGAAGCGTCTCCGAAGGAGAATCGCGTTCCCTCAAAGAAGCACCCCACTTCTATCAGATAGGGGCTCTCCGGCGCTCAAGCCCCCACACCCTTGATCTCTGATATGATGTTCGGTGGCATCGTTATTGCAAAACTCTTGTGGAACGCCCAATCGCGTCGGTCGAACACCGGCACTACCCGACACCATCTAACTCCACCACCGGCGCTCATTTGGCATCGGGAAGCAACACCGGCTGACTGCGGCGCGGCGCAGAGCGCGTGCCTGGTGCCGGCACCGGCAACTCCCGCACAGGTTGGCGGCATAGCTGCGAGCGTGCCCAAGTCCGAGTGCGAGCGTGCGTAAGCGTTGCTGCGCAGCAGGAGCGGCGTGCGAGCGTGCCCTATTTTCAAGTCAGTGCCAATCATCTCGCACACTCCACGACTTCCTTGTGTGCCGCCCAGAACTATGATATCCAAAATCCATTTTGAATTAGAATAATATGGATGTACCCAGGGATCACCCATTTTTGTAATCCCCCTCACCCCCAACCCCTGTCCCCTTATGGGAGAGGGGTTGGGGGTGAGGGCCCCCTCTCCCGCTCTTGTAGAGACGCGATTTATCGCATCTGGGGAACGGGGGGGTGAGAGTGAAAATCTTTGCAAAAAGGGGATGCTCCCTGTACCCAGGCAGGCGGCGGTAGCGCGGGTTTCCTTCACCTCAAATGTCTGTGGGAAGCGGGCACCCGACGTGCCGGCGCTGCAGCAATCCTTCACCAGTTTGGAGAAACAAAAGCACATGGGTAAATTTAACGGGTTACATATTTCTGCCTAGCGGGACTGAGAATAATTTCGGCTTGTGCTGCCAAGCTGGCGCATTAAACAACGGCTCGGCAGAACAAAAAAGCTCGAAAAAATTCCTTTGAGGAATCTAGCGAAAAGGCCGCACATAAATGGTAAACTGTAACTCCAGAGAGGCCGGATTTTTATCGTTACCGTCAATCTTGATAACGTCGCGCGAAAACTATTTATGGCATCCAAAATTTCTAGACTATCCCAGAATAGCAAAACAAGAAATTCTGCGCCCGCCCCGCAGGATCCACCTAACACCTTTACTCAAATCGGCTTAAAACAATTATTTAAGCGATTGGGAATCAGGCAGAAAATTAGCTTGGGTTCGGCTCTGGCCATTAGTCTTTCCCTTGTGGGCGCAATTACTGGAAGAGTCATTGAAAGTCATTATAAGGAGCAAGTAAGAGAGCAACTAACAAGCACTTTAGAAACAGCCGACATCCTCACAAGTCTCACCACAGATGGCTTGCGGGCCAGAGTTCAACAGCAAATGCTTGCGCCTGTCTTAAACACCCCCCAACTTTTTGAGAAAGAAGTTTCTCAATGGCGAGAGTATATTGTAGGGATAAACCAGCAGCTGGCCGAAATGAACGCTGTGACACTCACAAACCGCACCCTCACTCAAGACGATAAAAATCGGCTGCTAACATTGAGTAAAAATTATGCCGGTGCGGTTGCCGCCTATTCCAAGGAAATCAACGACCTTTTAAAGCCAGTTAACTCGCCTAGCCAGAATCAGGCAAACCTTAGAGCAGCGCGGGAATCGCTGATAAATTTTGACCGCAGCCAAGTTGCTTTGCAGCTGAATAACTTGTCGGGCGATTCCGCCACCCTAGCTGGCCAATTTCGCGAGCGTGCCGATATGGCCTTTCAAGCCTACGAG
>CAZJNL010000413.1:0-5253 GCA_964546515.1 uncultured Oscillatoria sp. | reverse complement strand
CATGCCCCATGCCCCATGCCCCATGCCCCATGCCCCATGCCCCATGCCCCATGCCCCATGCCTCATGCCCCATGCCCAATAGTTAACTAAAACTCAACCAGCCTAAAACGGTTTCAACTGTTAATTGTAACTCGATTCCATTTAGGATGGGAAGCGGGGTCGCACTTTGGTACAATTCTACTCTTTGCCCTGGGAATACTGCCAGAATACTTTCTTCTTCTGGGTCGATGAACCACCCTAACTCAGTGCCATGCCGCGAACAGTGCAGTAATTTACCCAGGACTTTGGTTTGGTTCTGTTCGGGAGAAAGAATTTCAATCGACCAGTCTGGATGAATTTCAAAGCGGTTGGCGATTCTCCCCGATGGTTGAAGGGGAATTCTTTCCCACCGGAATACGGCTATATCTGGGACGATTGACTCGCCGCCAAAAGTGCAGCGTAACTCTGGAAAAGCATAAGCAATCTTTGCGGGTTCGGCTATTTGGTTAAGGGCAGCGGAAAGTTTACCTTGCAATCTGCTATGCTGACCTTGTGGCATGGGCTTCTGAATGATGTTTCCATCGATAAATTCCGAGGCGGGCTTGGTTTCGGGAAGTTTTAGGAACTCCTCTAAGGTTAAGGTGGGGGTAGGTTGAATGACTGCTGTCATAGGTCAGTTTTAGTGGGAGGGAGCTGATAGTATAATTGTAGGCGATGGCTCTGGGAATTGACTTTTGTTGGTTGGGATTGTTTTTCTGATCGCTGCAGCCGGCAATGTGCGGATGTCAGGAATGCAAGACACGCTCGCCAACCTGACATCGGGGGAGGTTGGCTATTGTTGTTGAGGTTTGGGAATCAGCAGAGGGGAGCTGACATCTAGCCGCCAATTCTCATCAAGGAATTCCAGATTTTCATTATAAGTGAGTGTCAGTTCGCCAATCTTTTGTGGCTCCTGATAATTTAGCCGGTCTTGAGTGTCAGCTTTTAGGTCAAATTTAAGTTGAATCCAACGCTGTCTGCCGGTGAAGCCAATGGAACTGCTCGCCAATTCGGCAGAAAGGGGAGAGGGCAAGGCTTCCTGGTAATCGATGCGGGGGTATTGGCGTTTCGAGACACCGGGCAAATGGGGAATCAACTTCACCAGACTCCCCACAGCTCGGTCGCGCTCTCGACTGCCGGTCGGGTAATGCAGCAAGTCCTTAATACGCTGGCGAAGCTGTTCATCTTGATGCTCCTCCAGCTTTTTCAGCACTCTCTCCTTATGCTCTTGAGCCGCAGCGAAATCGGGGTCAGAAGGGAGAACGCGGTCATAAGCCGCGAGCGCCTCCTCATATCCCTCTTTTGCCTCTTCGTCCCGCTTTATCAGAGCGAAGTAATCGGCGGTTGATTCCTCGACACGGCCACTTATAAACCAATTTCTTGTTTGATATCCAGCAACTTTCGACATAGCTCTACATTCTTCTTGCTTACAGCATCATTATGGGCATTAATCCATTCCTCATTACCCCGATACCAATCCCAACAGATAGCGTGATAAATCGCTTCCGGCAGATTCTTTTGTTTGCGGTAGTGCGACTCCAAAATTTTGTGAGCTTTCTGGGTAATGTCCCCCTCCTCCGAATTTAGCCGACGCACCAGCTTGTGGATACGATACCACTTCGGTTGATCAGTTTCCCAGACAAAGGAAAAGCGGGTGAGTTGGTCAAAAGAAGCTTTAGTAGCATTAAAACGCAGCCGGTCAGGCAGCCTTTTAGCCAGCATAAAATAAATATCGCTGTTAAACGCCCGACAAGCTCTCAGAGCGCCAACCGCATTGCGGACGTCATCATCCACATAGCTGAGCAGGTTAGCTATCAGTTCCCTGGACTTACCTTGCATTTCTGGAAGATTTGGGAAGTCTGCCGGGGTCACGCTTTTCCCTCGTTTTTCAGCTTCCCAAACCACATCCGCACACATGCTAAGGAGCAAGGGATGCACCTGATTAGATTCAACACTAGCATACTTAATCAAGCTTTCCCGCAAACGCTCATCCTGAATCTCAACATTTTCCAGGTAGGTATGAGCGTCTGCATCCGAAAGATGCCATACTAGCTGAGTCTCCAGGGTTGTTTCGGAAATTGGGTAAAAGATTGCCTTTGCCCAACGGGGCTTTTCCCGACCGGCAACCGCCACCACAATACCAGCTTTTAAATCCAGCTTGGTCAGCAGACGCCGCAACCACTCATCCCGCTGGAAAAACTTGTACTCGCCCAGGTTGGGGTTTTCTTCCCAAAAGGCATCGTGGCTGTCGAAAAACAGAACAAGTCGCGGCGGTTTTGCGTCCCAATACTGTCGCATCGCGGCATTCAAGTCCCTGGCCAAAATCCCCGGCAACTCGTTAATTAACTCCGTGTCGAGGTCTAGCCTGCAAATTTCCTTTACCTGCTTCTCTGTCAGGTTCCGTTTTAGCAGGTAAAGGTTAAATTTTTCGCCTAAATCACTGGCAAAGATATTGATGACTGCAGCTGTCAGGCTCCCGACTGAATTTTGGGTTGCCGCATCGATTAAAGAGCCAATGAGTCCACTGGCTTCGCTTAACGGGAAGAGTTGCTTAATTTGTTCTGCCGATTTTCCCTTTTTGTGCAGATACCAAACGCAGGCGAAGTCGTAGAGGGGAAATTTCAAGGAGTGTCGCGATTGCTCAGCCGCTTGTGTCAGAGTGCGCCGCAACATCAGCAACCCATAAAAGGGGTCTTGAGGTCGGTCATCCCCAATCGGTTGCAGCCCAAAATCGTGCAGCACCGCCGGCACCGGCGTGCAGTCCCAAGTTTCTTGCTCGATAAATGCTGCCACTTCACGAGCGGGTTGGTTCTGTAACTGCAGCCAAGTTGCCGGTGACAAGCGCTTGCAGCATTTCTCCCGCAAGAATTTCAGCAATAAGGTTTTGCCATTGCCCCCATCCCCGTGAAAGAACAGTATTTTTTCGCGGGGCCGTTCCTCGTTAAGATATTCAGCAAGCAACTTGGCAAAGTCGTGCCGGTCTGTAAAAAGTTGCAGGGCGCGATTGCCGCCACCGGGCGCTCCCCCCTGGCCCTTCCCCCTATTAGTCATGGCAGTGCCACTCAGATATTAAGACTCATCATAATTCACGCCCACACACTATGTCAAGCTTTTCAAAAAGATAAATGATATGATTTTTTTTATGATAGGGAGAGCTTCTTATAAGATAAGTGCGGGTAATCGCCGCGCCTCTCTGGTGTTTTTATCAGCAATCAACCGAAGTTTATCAGAGGACTCAAGTCCTCACTACAAACCAGAAAAGCCCGCGAAGGCGGGCGAAAGTCTGTATAGCGGCAGGTTTCAACCTGCCGGCTCAAACCTGCCGGCTCAAACCTGCCGGCTCAAACCTGCCGGCTCAAACCTGCCGGCTAAAACCTGCCGGCTATAGCCGTAGCCACTTAGGGAACGAACGTAGGACAGGCGTCTCGCCTGTCCCAGAGACTTTGAGGGCAGGCGTTAGCGTAGCGGCGCGCCAGCGCGACGCCTGCCCTACGCCTATACTTGGTAGGACAGGCGTTCCCTCCGACCCCCACGGACATTGGGACAGGCAAGATGCCTGTCCTACAAGGTCAGCATAACCAACCCGCAGTCTCGCCCGCCCTCAAAAACCAAAAGAGACGCGACATCTCGCGTCTCCACCAACAACTAGCCCGCGCAGGCGGGCGAAAGTCTGTATAGCGGCAGGTTTCAACCTGCCGGCTAATGCTCCAAAAACCGAGAAAACTCAGAAACCGGGTTTCTGAACAAAGTCTTCGCTAGGGATGCAAAGGTAATCGCAGAAACCCGGTTTCTCGCCTTCGCTCAATATCACCCACCGGCAGCCCGCTGAGTCAGCTGAGTCAGCACCTTATTCGAGCGCTCAACAAACGCCTTCATCCCCTCAGCATCAAACCCCTTCTGAGCCATCAGCGCCAAATCATAAACATGGTGACAAATCAAATCCGCCAGCTCAGCAGAAGGCGACTTACCCTCCTGAATAATCGCACCGGCACTAATATTCACCAAATTCTGAATCATCGGGTGCGCCGTATTCACCACCAAAATATGCTCATCCGGGAATTGCGCCAACTCCTGCTGCTGCAGCAGCGCATTCATATCCCGCAACCGCCGCAGAAACTCAGGCAAAAGCACCATTGCCGGCGGCGTACCCGCTGGATCGTCCGACTTCAGCGCCTCCGTGCGCACCGTCAACTTCGGCTTATTCAGCGCCTTCTCAAACAGCTCCTTAATCAGCTCACTGCGCGTCTTATTCGTCTTCGGATCGACAATCTCCGCCTCCTTATTCTTCTCAATCAGCTTCTCATCCAGCTCCGAATCCACCCGCGAGAACTTCACATCCTTATATTCCCGCTCCAAAAAGCTGATAAAGTGCGGATCGATAAACGAATCCATAAACAGCACTTCCAACCCCTGACTCTTGTGCAGCTCAATATAAGTCGCCTGCGACACCTCATCAGTGCAGTAGAACACCCGGTTTTCGTGACGCTCCTTATTGCGCTCCAAATATTCCTTCAGCGTCGTATAAGATGGCCCACCGGCACCCCCGCCAGGAGTCACCTCTTGCCACACATCACCCTCCTCCGACTGCACCTGAACCGCCGGCGTATCAGCCCCAGCATTCAGATCCGCCGTCGTGCGGTAGATAATAATATCCTCCACCTGCTTCTTGAACTTCTCATCATTCAGCGAGCCGAACTTGACAAAAGTGCCCAAATCCTTCCAAATGCTGATATAATAGTTCCGGTCTTCCCGATAAAGCTCCTTCAGCCGGTCGCCAACCTTCTTAGCAATAAAGTCCGCAATCTTCCGCACCGTGCGATCCATCTGCAGCGCACTGCGCGACACATTCAGCGGAATATCCGGACTGTCAATCACCCCCCGCATCGGGAGCAAAAACTTAGGAACAATCTCCTCACAGTGCTCACTCACAAACACCTGATTGCAGAAAAGCTTAATCTGCCCCTTCGTCACATCCACATCCGGGCGCAGCTTCGGGAAATACATAATCCCATTCACCAAAAACGGATAGTCCGTATTCAAATGCACCCACAGCAGCGGCTCATCTTGGAACGGGTAGAGATAGCGATAGAACTCCAAATACTCCTCTTTAGTCAAACTGCTGGGAGACTGACGCCAGATAGCCTTTTGCCGGTTAATCTGCTCCCCATCCAGCTTAATCGCCACCGGCATAAAATCGCAATAAGTTTTCACCAGCTGGCGGATGCGAGACGCTTC
>CAZJNL010000412.1:0-5262 GCA_964546515.1 uncultured Oscillatoria sp. | reverse complement strand
CTTTGTAGTCGATAACGACTGCAAGTTGCGACTCGCTCAAAGTTTCTTTGAGTTCGGCGATAATCGCATTTTTGTTCTCTAATGTTCTCCCCACGCTAATTTCACCTCCTTAACTGGGAAACCCATAATTTTGAACCCTGAATTTTGATTTCTGAATCGCATTCAAAATTCAAAATTATCCAATCAAAAACCCCGGACATTCTGCCGGGGTTCCGCGCACCCCTGATGGCATGTAGTGGCATGCCGCTCGCGGCGGCAGCACTGGCCATTCAGGGTATTGGGGCGCAAACCTCGGCAGGAAATTAAGCCATTGGCTCCTGCTGTCTTCGGCAATTGCCTATTCAGTTCACTTTAATTTTTGACTTGGTAATTCTGAATTCATTTCCAATTCAGAACCCCCAATTCAAAATTCAAAATTTTCTTTAGGCTGCTTCATTCAGCTTCATGTCGCGCAGGGCGTTGATATCGAGTTGAATCGACGGGCCCATAGTGGCGCTTATATAGAACGTGCGCCAGAAGCGACCCTTGGCACCTGAAGGGCGGTTGCGGTCAATGGTTTCTTGCAACGCCTTCAAGTTCACGAGCAAGTCATCAGCTGTAAACGACGCCTTGCCAAACATAACGTGAACGATGCCGGTGCGGTCTGCCCGAAACTCCAGCTTACCAGCTTTGAACTCCGCAATCGCACTCGCCAGATCGAATGTTACCGTACCGCCTTTGGGGGATGGCATCAAACCGCGCGGACCGAGAAGCTTCCCGAGTTTAGCCACCTGAGGCATCACATCCGGCGTTGCGATCAGCTTGTCAAAGTCCATCCGCCCCTGCTGGATTTCGGCGATCAACTCTTCCGAACCCACAATATCCGCACCGGCGCTAGTGGCTTCTTGCACCTTTTCCCCCCGCGCAATCACCGCCACCCGCACGGTTTGGCCCGTTCCCTTGGGCAGCACCACCGTCGTCCGCAGCTGCTGGTCCGTGTACTTGGGGTCAATCCCCAGCCGGATGTGGGCTTCTGCTGATTCGGGGAACTTGGCTGTCGCTGTCTCTTTTAACAGATTCAGCGCATCTAAGGGTTCGTACAGCCGGTCAACGACAATCTTGTTCAGTTCGCGCAATCGGCGCGAAATTTTTTTCGCCATCTGTGTCTCCTGGGGTGCAAAGCGAGGTCAGACCTCTCCCCCGATAATTCATTTTACGGTTAAAAGGCTTTCAAGTGCGAGAGTGACACGCCGGTTGCGCGGCATCACTCAACAGCCAACTTGCCAAAGCCCTAATCAGCCACCGAAACGCCCATGTTCTTGGCGGTGCCTTCCACGATTTTCATCGCCGCCTCCACATCATTAGCATTGAGGTCAGGCATTTTCTTCTCGGCAATTTCCCGCAGCTGAGCCCGGGTAATCGTTCCGACTTTGGTGCGGTTCGGCTGGCCCGATCCGCGCTCAATGCCCGCAGCCTTGCGAATCAGAACTGAAGCAGGCGGCGTCTTCAGAACAAATGTAAAGCTTCTGTCTTCATAGACAGAAATTTCCACCGGCACCACTAGACCAGCTTGGTCAGCTGTTCTGGCGTTATATTCTTTGCAGAACGCCATAATATTTACGCCGTGCTGACCCAGCGCTGGCCCTATGGGAGGTGCCGGATTGGCCTTCCCCGCCGTGATGGCCAACTTCACCACCGCTACTACTTTCTTTGCCATCTACGTCTCAGTGTTTTTGAACCTGATGAAACTCCAACTCTACTGGCGTATCCCGTCCAAAGATGGAGAGCAATACTTTTAGCTTACCCCGTTCCGGGCTCACTTCAATCACCTCGCCTTCAAAATCCTTGAACGGACCTGACAGGACAATCACCTTGTCGCCAACCCCCGTGCTAATTTTGAGGACAGGCTCTTGTTCGCGAGCTTGCCTGAATATCCTATCCACCTCTGAAGCGCTCAGCGGCAGTGGTTTGACGTGTCCGCGCCCTCTGCCGTAGCGGCGCTTCTGTTCCGCCCCCACAAAGTTAATCACATTTGGCGTGTTTTTCACCACCTGCCAGCTTTCATCGTCCATCACCATTGAGACGAGGACATAGCCGGGGAAGACTTTCTCGTCCGTTTGCTGGCGATAGCCATCCTTGCGGATTTTGATCGCCGCACTCTGGGGGATCTCCACCTGAAAAATCCTGTCCCCCACATCCAGCGTTTGAATCCGCTGCTCCAGGTTAGTCTTCACCCGCTTTTCACAGCCAGATGCGACCTGAACGGCATACCACCGCGCCTCTGGTAAAGACGCTGCCTTTGGCTGTGCCGGTTCAGACCGTTTCTTTGAATAGCGCGATTCTTCTGATGCCAAACTCATCTAAACACCTGTAAAGCTACCCACGCAAATAAGTTATCCACCAGGTAGATGAATGTTGCCGCCAGAGTTACCATCAACAGCACGGCTAGCGATTCGCTAATCAGCTGCTGCCGCGACGGCCAAACGACTTTAGCGAGTTCCTCTTTGGTTTCGTCAAAAAAGGTGCCAATATTAAACCCCGCCGGAGGGGTTTGCTGAATTTCAGCTTCGTTTTTCTTTGCCATCTTCTTGCGGCCTCGCTTTTGGGATCGCTACAGCTTATATTTTATCGCGCTCGGGATATTGCCGCCCTCACGCACGCGGTTGAGCCTCCAGTTTTTCTCCGCCTCATGGCCAGGAACTGGTAAACCTGTCAGCGCCTGGTTTTCGTGCCGGCGTCGCACAGCCCCTGAGAGCAACCCCTTTCTTTCCCCCCTCCCCGTTAACGGGGAGGGGGTTGGGGGGTGGGGTTCCCTTGGCCTCCTCCATCTTCCCCCTCAGTCGGGGCGGGGCTCACTTCTTGCTGCACCTCTGAGGCACGCACCGCTCGTTCTTTGCTTTGGCCAACCCCGATATTCGCTATCCAGGACGTGCCAAGAGCAGCTGTTCACCTACCGCAGGATTACCTGCCCCGCCACACGCCGGTGGGCGTGCGCGGTCAGTTAGTGACTCTGATGACAATTATACCCGAAAGTTTACTACTTTGATGCAGGTTCTGCATCTCGCGAACTCCTTCCGGGTAGGACTGCTCTAGAAATTGTTCAGCGCGCCCTGGAGGACTTGAACCCCCGACATCAGGTTTTGGAGACCTGCGTTCTACCAACTGAACTAAGAGCGCACGGTAAAGGCTCTGAGCTTGGCTCTCATCTGCCTGCCTCATTTAATATAACGCATTGCTGCGTTATTGGCTAGACTGCCAAGCCAGAATTTTTTCTAAACACTTTTCTGGAACCGCTGCTTGAGCCTGGTTGCCTTGCCAACCCGCTGCCGCAAGAAGTACAGTTTAGCACGGCGCACTATACCGCGACGCAGAACCTGGATGGTTTCAATCCGGGGCGAGTGGATCAGGAACACCCGCTCCACCCCAACCCCTTGGAAGATGCGCCGCACTGTAATCGTCGTGTTCAGCCCCCCATTGCGCTTGGCAATCACGGTTCCCTCGTAAGGTTGAACCCGCTCTTTGCTCCCTTCTCTAATTTTCACGCCGACTTTCACCGTGTCGCCCACATGGATGTCCGGCAGATTCGTTTTTAGTTGTTCCGCTTCTATGGAGCGGATAATCGCCTCAGCATTCATAAATCTATAAAAACTCACAATCGTCTATTGTATAGCTCCCGCTGGCAAAAAGTCAAGAAAATTTTTCCGGTACATGGGAGCCGGGGAGCCGGGGATCACAGGGGCGGGTGATCTGTTGTAGAACGCCGAATCGCGTCTCAGCTGGGCCCGGGGGCAGAACCGGCCAGACCATCTAAAATCTAAAATCTAAACCCTAAAATCGACATGACAGTCTTGCTTGCCCTTCTGGCCTTTTATGTGGCCTGGAATCTGGGGGCGAACGACGTGGCCAACTCGATGGGCACCTCTGTGGGGTCAAAGGCGCTCACCCTGCGGCAAGCCCTGACTGTAGCCGGCATCTTGGAGTTCACCGGCGCTGTTTTATTGGGCCAAAGGGGATCAGCAACACTGGCCACCGAAATCGTCAATCCCGCTCAGTTTGCCGGCTCTCCCGGGGTGCTGCTCACTGGCATGGTATCCGTCACCCTCGCCTGCGGGCTGTGGGTGCAAGTGGCCACCCGGCGGGGCTGGCCAGTTTCTTCCTCCCACGCTATTGTAGGGGCAATCGCCGGTTTCAGCTGGGTTGCCGGGGGTGCCGGTGCGGTGCGCTGGTCACAAATTGGCACCATCTCCCTCACCTGGCTGGTGACACCGGCAGTCAGCGCCGCCATTTCAGCCTTTATGTACAGCCTGCTCAAGCGCTGGATTCTCGACCGCCCCGAACCCCTAAAGCAACTGTACGAGTGGGTTCCCTGGCTCTCGGCGCTGCTGCTGGGCGTCTTTGGGTCCCTGGCACTGCCCACCCTCAGCGCACCGGCACATGCCTGGATCGCACAGCAATTCGGTGTGGCGATTCCCCCTCACCATATCCCCCTTGTCTTGGGTGCCGGTGCTGCAGTTGGCCTGACCCTAGTCAGCAGGCGACAGCTACCTCTTGTAGAGACGCGATAAATCGCGTCTGATGTAGAGACGCGATAAATCGCGTCTGATATAGAGAGGCGATTCATCGCGTCTGATATAGAGAGGCGATTCATCGCGTCTCCAGATCGGAGAGGCTCCCACTGCGGGGAAACCGGCGAACCCGCTCACAAGTCACTGAGAGCGGTGGAGCTGTTGCTGGGACGGTTTCAAATCCTCAGCGCCTGCTTTGTGGCTTTCGCCCACGGCTCCAATGATGTCGGCAATGCAGTGGCTCCCCTAGCGGTTATCAATTATATCCTGCGCACCGGCTCGGTTCCCAGCGCCAATTTCACAGTCCCGTTTTGGATTTTGCTGCTGGGCGGTGCCGGCATTGTCGCCGGTTTGGCCGTGTTGGGCAAAAACGTGATTGCTACAGTTGGGGAGGGGATTGTTCCCCTGCAGCCGAGTGGGGGATTCTGCGCTGAACTGGCCACCGCCACCACGGTTTTGCTCGCTTCCCGCCAGGGGCTGCCGGTTTCCACCTCTCACGCCCTCGTGGGCGGCGTTGCCGGTATTGGGCTTGTGGGAAGTTGGTCGAAAACCGGCTCTGGGACAGCCATTCGCTGGCAAACTGTCCGGGGAATTGTCTTGGCTTGGCTGATTACGGTTCCCATTGCTGCCGGTCTGGCTGCCGGCATCTTTACCATTGCTCGCAGTCTGGGGGGTGGGGCTTGGGGGTGAGGGTGTGAGGGTGTGAGGGTAAGACGCG
>CAZJNL010000411.1:0-5263 GCA_964546515.1 uncultured Oscillatoria sp. | reverse complement strand
CTTGACTCTGCGGATCGATTCGCAGCCAGCGGTAGTCATCTTCTTGGGCAAAACCGCAACTCTGGACGTAAATCTCCATAGCTAACTTATATTTAAAATCCTGCTAGATGTTCTAAAGCAACTGTTTCCCCTGTACCACAATAAATCCCTCCTCATCTTTACACCCCTGCGCTAATTTCTCCAGAGCCTCTCTATAAGGCTGATTGTTCGTCAATAAATTAACGAACCAATCTAATCCTCTGTTCGGTCTTTTATCCAGATACATTCTCAGCAAGAATCGCAAAATGTACCTGAGTGGCTGGTCGCCATACTGAGGACTATATTGGGCCCCAAGAGAGGTTTTGTGAAAACAAAAAACTGGCTCCCCATTTTCTATATTGAGATCGAAAAAAATAAAACAGCCCAAGGTTTTAACTGGAGTGAAGACTGCAGCAACCTTTCCATCTTCTAACCCGGCGAAACAATCAAACAATCCACCATATTTATCTAAAATGTTCACCAACAGCGCCTTCACACCCCCGTCTTTTTCTCTCATAATTGTCTCGCACTTCACTGGGGCAAATATCACAAGCCGCCGCTGATTTTTATTTTTTATATCTTTGTAGGCTTCTTGAAAAATTTCGGTTATTTGCCGGGGCTGATTTCTGGGATCGTGCCACCTTCCCCTACTTTGCGTCATGGCAACTGTATCGATGGCGACAACAACTACATCCGATTCACTGAGCAGTTGCATTGCGTATTCTTTGTTTTCAGATAAATACCCTCCCGGTATGTCGATGAAGACAAGCTCCATAACTGGATTTTGTCCGCGAATCCCGATCTCAAATGTAAATCTTTGGGTAGTAGTAGTTCCAGGACTTGGCCGCAGTTCAAACTCGTCTGCTAAGTTTCGCATATCTTCCAGACGTTGATCCAGAAGCACTTTAGATGCTTGGTTAGGGTTGATTTGGAGATTGGCCTCCTTGATGAGGTTCGAGAACTCCCCATACATAGTTGCCAGCAGACTGGTCTTGCCCACACCTCTGGGGCCAAACATAATGACTTTAAGTTGGTTCAGTCCGTTCATTGAAGTATCCTTTCCCTGTCAAATTAGTTGAAAAACCTGTATGCTTATGGACTGCTACTTCGGCCAGTCCCCTATCCTGCTATCCCTCAGCTGGCCACACTTGCGACCGCACCGGGTAAAGAAAGTTTTGCCACTCCTCCTTAACTTCTTCTGCACGGAGTGCCTGATCGATAAACTCTGCAACAACTGCAGAGGCAGCTTGATTTGGCTTGCCAGACAAATCCCCCCACGCTTCCTCACACTTGTGGATGGCTGCTCTCAGAACAACACGGAGATATCCCTGTATTTCTGCGGCATTATTAGGGTTGTTGGATATCTGCCGACGTGCCCCAGTGAGTGTCAGGGTATCGAGTTCCCGATCCATCCGTTCCTGGAAATTTAGAGCGTATGACATACTAAAGCCCGAAATAAGTTGTAATCCCCGTCTCAGTTTAATTTGGCTCTCCAAACACCTCCCCACCATGACTTCGAGAAACTCAGCTCCTCGCCTATCAGTTAACCTCCCCAGTCCAGCCTCTACCAGCACGTTGGCCACACGAGATTTAACATCACCAGCATACCCATTCAGCCAATTGTCAATCGGCGTTTGCAGACGCTGGGTCAAGTCTGTTCGGAGTTCATCCAGGTAAGAGCCATAGGTTGTTTCCCAATCACCATTATCAGTATACCGCGCTTCAATCTCCTCTGTCAAGGGAATCCGAACATCAATTCGGCAAGCTGAAAGAGTCGCCTCTACCTGCTGTTGGAAGTCTGGAGCGGGAGTGTTGCGCTCCTGCCGGAATTGAGCCAGCAGTTGGCCAAAAGCATTCTCTATCTGAATCCAAAAATTATTGAATCGCCCAAAAAACACTGGATCTTGCGCCATAGCAAGCGGCGACACGCTGGGAGGAGACGTTTCGCCTAGGCGGTTTAGCCCAGCCCAAGTCGGCGGCATCACAGCCGGATTCTGCCAAATGACTGGCAGCCAAGTCGCACCCGGACAATTGCCCTTATGATCTTCTAGCCTTTGGCGCGATCTCCGCACTGAGGTATATAAAGGCTGGCCACTAGCATACTCATTGAGAAACTCCTTCAAAAAGTCCTGTGCCACCAAGTCGGGCACCTTCTCCCGCATGACAATCACGACTGGCAGGTGCAAACCCGCCTGCGCCATATCCCGCACTAAGCCCAACCCATCGCAAGAATTAAAAATCGCTAGTTTCAAGCCGTTACGAATCGCTTCTCCCAGAGCATGTCTGAAATCATCAACCGTTACGGACATATTTCTTTTAATGTAAATCAGGCCGCTGCCATTTTTTGTCTGGCTGTGTCCTGAGTAAAGGAAAATGTCCCAGCCCCTTGTGTCCCTTACCTTTTGGCATAATTGTTGCAGTTCAGGAGGCTGTGTGAGAAACTCGGTATCGGCTTTTAAACGACTGATCCTGTCTATATCTGGCCGGAGATTAATGTGGGTGCTGTCACCTAAAACAGCCAAGATCCGGGGTCTGTCCCTGCGGGGGGCGGATGGCTCTGGCCTTCCAGAACGTCTGAAATCCGGGGGACTCAAGGCAATTTCCACATCGGGGTTATCTTGAGACTGGAACAAATCCCATTCGTGCCAAGGCAATTTCCACAGCACGGGATTTTCAGATCGGGGTTGGATAATCACCCGAATTTCATCAGATGGATCTCCTAACTGTCGGGAAAGCTCCTCCCGGATTTTTTGCCAGTCTTCACCCCCAGACCGCAGCCAAAGTATCATCTTTTGTGTAAAGTCCTCAGCCAGTTTGCGGCAAGCCTCCAAATCTTGACTGATGGAGCAGTTGGTTATTTGTCTTGGACTGCAATCCAGGCGAATGCCATGCGGAGAGAGGCTCTGCTGACCCAGACGAACATAAGCTGACCGCCAAAGCTCATAAAGGCCCAGAATTTCCAAGTTTCCCGACAGCCAGCCGTTAATTTCCACACTGGGAGGTTCGTCATCTTTCCAGATTTGCAGCAAGACATCAAATCCCTGGCTGAAGTCACCCGTCCTGATCTTGAGAACCGCTACTCTGCCCATCGCCTTTCCATACTGCCTGTCAACTTAACTCTAAACAGCAGGTAGTTGGACAGACAAATCTGCCTGCGCTACTCCCTGACTGGGCTTTCACCCAATTTTGCCTTTAATATCGATATTATCTTATTTGAGATCAGAGCGTGAAAAACTTAACGAATATTTACCAAACCGCCAAACCTAACTCCCCACCCCTCTTCCCCTCGCCCCATTCCTTTCCTTTCCGGGGGGAGTAGAGGGTAGAATTGGCCTGATTAGGGGGATAATTGGCCCATTCCCCCTTTCCCCATCCCCCCCTTCAAGATCGATAGGGGGGTTGGGAACGGAGGGCGGAAAGGGGAAAGAGGTTTACCCGCTTTCAAGTGATGGCCCTGATCTTGATTCAATTAGGCCACAACTTCCTCAATAAAGCTGACATCACCCAGGGTCACTTGGACACGGAAAAGGGCCACCGGCAAACTAAAGCGCCGCTGTATGCAGTTATCTATACCCGCGCCTCCCACGCCACTTCGAGCTTTGACCTGCGCCAGCTTTTCACCCTCTTTGGAGAAAATACTCATTTCCAGATGGGGCGGCAGATGGTTTCCAGCGCCCGCAGGTCGCACTTGCACAAATGCGCCGATTGTCTCACCTGCCTCTGGCCATATCGCAACAGTCAGGGCGACCTGAGCTGATGGCAATCCCAAGTCAATAAGCTTGGCACTTCTGACAGCTGCTTCTGGATTGTCTGGGTCAATTTTGCCCAAACTGATTGCAGCTGAACAGCGAACTTCTTCATTTTTGTTAACGTGCAGCAGTTCAGTCAGAGCCTCAATTGCCTCTGGTTTTCCGGTGCCGATTTCTCCCAAGCGATCCGCCGCACGGACCAGGATAAGTTCTTTTGAGCTAGTTTGCAGTAGGTAAATCAAAGAGGCGATAGTCTCTGGGTTATCAGAGGAAACATCCCCTAATG
Source organism: uncultured Oscillatoria sp. (assembly GCA_964546515.1). GTDB lineage: Bacteria > Cyanobacteriota > Cyanobacteriia > Cyanobacteriales > Oscillatoriaceae > Oscillatoria. The sequence continues at coordinate 1,210 of CAZJNL010000411.1, read as the reverse complement.
TATCGCCGGCTTTCCATCTCAAAGCTGGACTTAAGTTTGGCGCGGCCAATAGTTCTTCTGCTTTCTGCCAGCCGGCTGCCAGCGTCTTTTCTAACCACTGCCTCAATCGCGCCGATAATGGCGTCACTTCTCGCACCTCTAAAACAGGAAAATCTAACATTTTTTCCAGCTCTCCCGATTTGAATAAATCCAGTATTCTCTCGAACTCAGGCGGCGTCGCTTCAAATTTTATACCTATTCTCTCGCCATCAATCATTTTTGTATTCTCCTAAACCTTATAGATGAATGACTGTGAGTAAACCCTTGATTCCTAATTTTTCCCGAATTTCCTGAATTCTCCTCTCTTCCAGTTGAACCCCTGGCGGCAACACTATAATATATTCCTTTTTCCTGTACTCCTCCAGGTAAACCCTGACTTGTGAAAAATGGTTCACTGTTTTGCTAGTCAGAACGGAAATATCTTGATAAATGCCTCTTCCGAGTTCGGGTCTAATAGACTGCGGACTAATATATAGTTCTTGAGCTATTTCTTGAGGGGTCAAGCCATAGAGTAGTAAATGCAGCCAACAAGTGTCCCGTTTGGTAAGTGTTCTACCTTTTACAACGGCCAGCTTTTTCAGCAGTGTCTCCATATCCCATTTCCTCGCCACCTCCGGACACTTGCTGCAATCTCCTTGGCTTCCCATAGGGCAACGACGGTATTCTGTGGCCAATATCATATCTGCAACCTTTTTTCTCCATAGTAGGGGTTTTGACAACCGTCAACCAACAATCGTTGGGGGAACCACCCAACGATTGCTGGGTGACAGCAACTGGCTAGAGGTATTCCAATAAATACAGACAGCTCAATTGTAACTCACAAGGCAGGTGATTGACACAGATATCCGTGACTAAGAGACGATGGTCTGTTCCCAACTTTTGTTGGTGGCCATGAATAAGTATTCCTGCCCACAATAAACAGGCAGGCGGAATTGATAGGGGGCGTTGCCCCAATCAGCCTTGAAATTCCGACTTCAAATTCCGAACCTTGAAAACTACATAAGTTGACAGTCACAAGAGGGGACGCTAGCTGACACTGCATGGGGCACCAAACCCCAGAAGCGGCTTTCTCAGGAAGGCTCGCCCCGGTCGGCTTCGTTTCCTCGACTGACTCGACGCGAGCGGTTATTAGATTGTGGAGAAATTATATGTCAGAAGAACCATCCGAGAC